>CAYLTU010000030.1:0-12409 GCA_964386465.1 uncultured Rhodospirillaceae bacterium | reverse complement strand
GAGCAGGTCGTCGTCGATCTCGTCGAATGAGATCCGCTCGACGCAGGCGGCGAAACCGATCCAGTAGGCCCGCGTTTCGGGCGATAAGGCGACGGCGTTTCTCAATCCCGCCAAGGCTTCGGTCAAATTGCCGGACTCCATTAAGGCGAACCCGAGATTGCCATGCGCATCGGCGAGATCCGGGTTGATCGAAAGCGCCTTCCGATAGCAGGCTATCGCGTCTTCGGGCCGGTCTTGCTCTTGACGCACGCTGCCTAGATTGTTGTGCGCTTCCGCGAAGTCGGGCGCGATCTCGATGGCTTTGCAAAGATTGGCTGCGGCGTCACCCAGCCGGCCTTGCAATTTCTGCACATTGCCCAGGTTGCTGTGGACTTCGGCGAATTGCGGATTGACGTCGAGCGCTCTCTCGAAACTTGCGATAGCGTCGTCAAGCCGGCCCAGATCCTGTTGCACGAGCCCCAAATTGTTATGGCCTTCGGCGAAGTCCGGGTTGAGGGATATCGCCCGTTCGAACCGTTCGACCGCTTCGTCAAGGCGGCCAAGGTCCTGCAGCACGAGACCCAGGTTGCCGTGCATCTCGCCGACGCCGGGTGCGATGTCGAGCGCGCGTTCGATCAGTTCCAGCGCACGATGGTTGTCTCCGCGTTCGTTCGCGGCGAGACCAAGCAGGTGAAGCGCGTCGTGATTATCGGGCACGGCTGTGAGTATTTGCGCGTAGATATCTTCCGCCTCCGCCAGACGCCCCGCATTGTGATGCTGCATGGCAAGGTCCAGGGCCCGTGCGATGGTAACGCGTTGAGACATCGCGGATTGCCTTCCTTGGCGGCGGAATCGAGGGCCGACTATAAGCGGTATGCCGGGAGAGCGGAATGCGGTTTCGCCGGACCGTGCCGGTCTCTACAATTCCGCGAAAATGCCTGTCCGCGACCCAAGGAAACCGACATATGGCGTCAATCGATCTGTATTTCTGGCCGACCCCGAACGGCTGGAAGATCACGCTCATGCTGGAAGAGTGCGGCCTGCCGTACGAGATCAAATACGTCAATTTGCGGGAAAAGGAGCAGTTCTCCGAAGCCTTCCTGAAGATATCGCCGAACGGCCGCATGCCGGCCATCGTCGATCCGGACGGGCCGGGCGGGGAACCGATTTCGATCTTCGAGTCCGGCGCTATTTTGCAATATCTCGGCAACAAGACCGGGCAGTTCTACCCCGCCGAACAGCGCGCCCGCAGCGCCGTCGAGGAGTGGCTGTTCTGGCAGATGGGCGGGCTGGGGCCGATGGCCGGGCAGGCGGCGCATTTCCGGAACTACAAGAAAGACAAGATCGACTACGCCGTCGAGCGCTACACGAACGAGGTCATCCGCCTGTACGGGGTGATGGACGGCCGGCTGGCCGACCGCGAATTCCTCGGCGGCGACTATTCGATCGCCGACATGGCGTGCTGGCCCTGGGTCCGAGGTTACAAGGCGTACGGTATCGATCTGACAGAGTTCGCCAATCTGCGCGCCTGGTTCAAGCGGGTAGGCGCGCGGCCGGCGGTGCAGCGCGCGGCCAACATCGGCAAGGAACAATTCATCGAATCGCAGGCACGGTCGCAATCTTCGATCTGAGGATATGGATATGAGTGGCGAATACAGGATTTTCGGGGCGGAGATGTCGCCCTATTCGGTCAAGGTGCGGGCCTATTTCCGATACAAGGGCATCCCGCATCAGTGGCTGTCGCGGCGCGCGCATGAGGCGGAATTCCAGGAATACGCCCGCCTGCCGATCGTGCCGCTGGTGGTGACGCCGGACGGGACCGGCATCCAGGATTCGACCCCGATCATGGAGAAGCTCGACGCGGTCTTCCCCGAACCGTCGATCCATCCGGAAGACCCCGTGCTGGCGTTCCTGTCGGCCCTGCTGGAGGAATATGGCGACGAGTGGGGCAACAAGCTGATGTTTCATCACCGCTGGTTCTCGACGGCCGATCAACTTGCGACGGCGCATGTGCTGGCGCGCGGCGGCATGCCGGATGCGTCCTGGGAAGAGGTCGACGCCGCAGCGGAGAAAATCCGCGAGCGCATGGTCTCGAGGGTCCACTTCACCGGTTCGAGCCCCGAGAACGCGCCGCTGATCTCAAGCTATCTCGACCGGCTGCTCGAAATTCTCAAACCGCATCTTGCCAAGCGAAAATACCTGTTCGGCGCGCGGCCGGCCTTCGCCGATTTCGGCCTCGGTCTGGAGGTCTACGAGATGGCGCTCGACCCCACGGCCGGCGCGATCATCCGCGCGCGCGGGCCGGAAGTGCTGGCCTGGGCCTTCCGCATGACGGAACCGCGAAACGACGGTCCGTTCGAGGACTGGGACAGTTTGAAGCCGACCCTGGAGCCGCTATTGCGCGACGCGGGTGATTATTTCCTGCCCTGGTCCACGGCGAACGCCAAAGCCCTGATGGCGAGCGAGGAAAGTTTCTCGGTCGAGTTGGGCGGCAAGGCCTATATCCAGGGCCCGCAGAAGTATCATGCGCGGTCGCTGAACGTGTTGCGGGAACGCTATGCGGCCGTTGCGGACAAGGCGGTGCTCGACCCGATACTGGACGCGACCGGCTGCCTGTCTTATCTGACATAGAGTCCTGATCTTGAAAGTTAGGACGGTCACGTTGCAAGGTTTTGTATGGTCTTTTTCGGGGAATGGTCTGAGAACCTGCGTGCAAAGCCAAGATCAACGTACCGGGCTATTGCCGCCGTTCCGCACCGACTAGATGGCAATCACCGAATGTCTCAAGTCAAGTGAACAACGGACGCCTGCCGGTCTTGGTCGCGACAGCCACTTGTAGCCAGAAACCGATATTCGGTCGCTGCGTTTTTAGGCGCTATAGCCCGAAGGTAAAACGACTTCCGAGATTGGCGCCCACAAGCTGATCCGGCATCCGCCGGCGCATGGCCTCTATGAAGTTGGTGCCGCTACAATGCATGGGGACGACTACGTCGGGAGCCAGTGCCTCGAATTCATCAATCGTGTGCTCGATATAGTCGGGCTTGGAGGCGATTAGATGAAAGCCGCCGATAACCGCATGCAATTTGTCGATGCCCGATACCGCCATCGCGGTCTTCACCGAGTTGACGATACCGGCGTGACTGCAGGAAGAGACGACGACGAGACCCCGCCCTTTCACGATATAGCAGGTGGCATGTTCTTCCGGGTGGCTGTCGGGTACCAACTCGCCACGCCGCTCGGCCTCGGAGAAGTGATCCCAGCTCTCGACCTTCGAGCCACCGGTTACCTGTTCGAAGCTGTCGCGTTGGATATACCCGGTGGTGAATGCGCCATCGAGCGCATGAGGCGTTTCACAACACATCGGGACAACCGTCTGCGCCAGCAATGAAGTTCGGTCGGGCGCACCCCAGCAAAACAGCTCCGGTTCGGCGTCCGGCTGTTCGAAAGGCTTTTCTTCAAGCCATCTCACGTTAAAGGCGTCCTCCGCCCCAACGAACAGAGAGAGATCGTCGCACATGTTGTTTCGATACTTTCTTACGAAGCCATCGAGGCCGCCATAATGGTCGCGGTGTCCGTGGCTCAGGATTAATCCGTTGAGTCGGACCGGATCGATATTGAGGAAGTCGAAATTGCGGTTAAGGATTTCGGGCGTGAAGCCGAAATCCAGGAGATATTGCGCCTTTGTGTCCCCGATCGCAGATTCCAGATGCAGTGAAAGACCCCACTCGCCGGCCAGCGTCGTCATTTGCCGTCCCGGAACTATGCCGACATGTTCAACGTTGACGAAACGATGGTCCTCTTTGGGCAGGACCAGTTCGTACCGTGAATCCACCACGACACGGACCGAAAGATGGTCCACTACCGCTGCCTTGAATGGCGTCTGGTTGTTTGTGTTCATCGTGCAGCTCCATCGTTAGACCGGCCATCGTCAAGGTCACATAGCGCCGGTTGCGTTCTGCCATCGATCCATAACAGCAGATTATTGCAAATACGATTTCGCGTCATCGAAATGTGTCAGCTACCTCGACACCAGCGGTTCCTGCTCTGAGCCAGATTGCCAAAGGAATAACAGTCAAAACATCCGCTACGAGGTAAAAGCCGGCATTCAGCAAAGCACGGTCACTTCCGCCCCGGTCGCGAACGGACTCCACCGCCACGCCGCCGGCGCGTCTGAAGCTGAGAAAAAAGCTACGTGAGTCAGCGGAAAGCCGACATCGGCGCGACGATGTCAGAGGTTGGGGTCACATACATTGAGAGCAGGTCTCGCATTATGACATCTCCGCCTCATTATCAGCTCAGCAGATGCATATGGTCTTGGCGTAATCAGGTCCAGATCAGGTTGCGGTAGGGGACTCTGCCGCCGCGTTCGATGTCGTCGAACAGGGTGATTTCCCAGTCCAGGTAGTCGACCACGTTCTGCCGCACGTCGCCGGGCCGCTCTGATGATGCGAGCCAGTGATCGTCGCGTGGCGAGGCTAGCCGTTCGATTCCCGTAGCGAGAACGTTTCCGGCGTGTTGCCATGCCGCGTTGCCGCCATCAAGGACGGACAGATCCTCGGTGTCTGTCAGATCCGACGCCGCGAGTTGAGCCAGGATGCCGTCCTCCGATGTCAGGACGGTGGGGCCGTCATGCGGTTCGGCGGTAAGCAGGTCGCCCAACGCCACGCGCGAGCACCAGATGGCGCCCGGAATGTGGCCCGCTTCGTGGGCATCCGAGGCGCTGACATCGACGATGCGGGCGCCGTCCAGTCTGTCGATGTCACCAACCCCGATGCAGGGCGCCGAAACATCGCCGACGTCGATTGCGGGCGCCGGTTCGGGACCGGTTTCGAGCGCCGCCCCGTCCAGGCCTTTTTCCAGCACCGCGATCTCGCCCCATCCCATCTGCATCAGCCACAGTGCCGTCACCGTCGCGCGCACCGTGTCGTCGTCGATCAGTACGATCCGCGCATTCAATGTCGCGAAGTAGTGCCCTGGGCTCATCGGCAATCGGCCCTCCGGGGCCAAGCGCGATCCCGGAAGGTGACCGGCTTCGTACTCCTGCGGCGCGCGGACGTCGAACAGATAGGTCGTGCGGTGCGCTTCGGCCCGCCAGCGGGCGAGCGTTTCGCTGTCGATCTTCGCGATCCCGGCTTTGTCCGCGATGCGCGCCGCGAGGGCCGCGCCCGCCCGGCGCGACTTATCGGAGGCCGGTCCGGCCGCCCGGTCGGAATCCTTTTCAAGGTCATAACCGTCGAGCAGCCAACCGCGCGTGCCGTGGAACAGGACGCGTACCTCGTTCGGCACGCCGGCGGCGACCAGGCTGAGCCCGCCGAGTATGCCGCGCGTGCCGCTCATGCAATTGACGACGACCTTGGTGGTCGGATCGGGCACCAGATCGGTGAAGGAGCGGACGAGATCCGCGCCCGGCACGTTCGTGCTGCCGGGAATGTTGCCCCAGCGGTATTCCTTGTTCGGCCGGCTATCCAGCACGATCCAGTCTTCGTCGGAGCGCAGCGCTTCGTCGAGCTCGCGCGGCGAGATGAAGTTCGGTTTTCCGTTGATCCGGGCGAAGGCGCCGAAGCCTTTTGCCGGCACTTCGATTTCCGGAAAAAGCGTTTCGCCCGAAGCCTGCCAGGCCGGCGCGCCGCCCTCCATGACCGCGATGTCCGTGTAGTCCAGCCGTTCGAGCCGCGCCGCCGCGAGCGCCGCCTGATCTTCGCCGCCGTCCATCAAAACGACACGGGTGTCGCGCCTTGGAACGAGCGCACCGATCGTCAGCTCCATTCCCGACAATGGCACATTTGCCGCCAGCAACGCGTGGCCGGACCCGAAAGGAACGATTTCGCGCACATCGATAAACGCAATTTCGCCGCCGTCGGCAAGCATTGTGGAAACGTTCTGGCCGGAGAGCAGCCGTGACATTGTTTTCACTCCGAACGTGTTATTGGTCGTTCGAGAATTGGTCCACCCGGTTACCTTGTCAACCGGGCTTGTCGTGCGGGTGGCGGGGCCGCATTATCCGGCGCTCCAACGATTTTGAGGAATAAAGCGATATGAAAGTGGATATTGGTCTGCCGTCGGATGCGTGGTCCGAAGTCGGCCCGGCGGCGGCGAAGTACGAGGAGATCGGCTTCGACTCCGTGTCGACCGTCGAGCTGTCGCACGAACCCTTCCTGCGCCTCGCGCTCGCGACCCAGACGACGGAAAACGTCGAGCTGTCTACCGCGATCGCGATCGCTTTTTCGCGCAGCCCGATGGTCGTCGCCAACATGTCCTGGGATTTGCACGCCAATTCCGGCGGGCGGTTCTATCTGGGGCTCGGCAGCCAGGTGAAGGGCCACAACGAGCGTCGCTTCAGCGTGCCCTGGACGGCCCCGGCGCCGCGCATGCAGGAGTATATCGAAAGCCTGCGCGCGATCTGGCGCAGCTGGGAAACCGGCGAGAGGCTGAACTATGTCGGCAAGCACTATCAGTTCACGCTGATGACGCCGGAATTTTCACCACCAAAAACCGGCCTGCCGATGCTGCCGGTTTCCCTGGCGGCGGTGGGCCCGGCCATGTTGCGCGTGGGCGGACGGGTAGCCGATGGGGTACGCCTGCATTCCTTCTGCACGAAACGCTACATGCAAGAGGTCTGCATGACCCATGTCGCCGAAGGGCTGAAGCAGAGCGGCCGCTCGCGCGAGGATATCGAGATATACGGCGGCGGTTTCGTCGCCACCGGGGCGGACGAGGAAGCGGTCGCGAAGATGGTGGACTGGGTGCGCTACCGGGTTGGATTCTACGGATCGACACGCACCTACTTCCCGGTTTGGGAGCTTTATGGACTGGAAGATTTAGGCCTGAAGTTGCACCAGATGGTCGCCGACCGGAAATGGGACAAACTCGCCGCCGAAGTGCCCGACGACGTGGTCGAACTGTTCGCCGCGGTCGGTACCTTCGACACGATCGCGAAGGCGATCGAGACGCGCTTCGAGGGCGCCGACGCGCTTAGGCTGACCTTGCCGGACGGAACAGGAACGGGCGTCATGGGCGATATCGTGCAGGACCTGCATCGTATCGATACGCCGTATAAAGGTCATAACACCGCACGTTGGTCCGAAGCGGCTTAAGCGCGTTCCGAAGACTGCCTACAAGAAATATCTGGGAGGAAATTATGAAACTCAAACATGCGTTCGCCGGCTTCGCGGCGATAGTATTCCTGGCCTCGGCAGGACCGGCGGTTTCCGGCGAGATGCCGAAAATCAAGGAAACGGTGGCGCCGACGACGGCGCTGTTTCTCGGCAACAGCTTCATCTACTACAACAACAGCCTGCACAATCACTTCCGCAATTTGACCAAGTCGATGTTCACCGAGAACGCGAAGAAGTATTTCTTCAAATCCATGACGATCTCGGGGTCCTACCTGAAGGACCATGCGATGAGCGCGGAGAACATGATCAAGAAATACACGCACAAGAAAAAGAAGGGGCCGTGGGATCTTGTTATCCTGCAAGGGCAGAGCCGCGAGCCGATCAACAAGAAGAAGATGAAATCCTTCATGGAGTCGGCCAAGAAGCTCGACAAGCTGGTCCGCGACGCCGGATCGAAGACCGTGTTGTTCATGACCTGGGCGTACAAGGAAAAGCCGGAGATGGGCCCGGCGCTGCGTGACGCCTATACCAAGGCCGGAAACGAGCTGAACGCGCTGGTGGTTCCGGTCGGCTTCGCCTTCGACATCGCCCGCGCCAAGGACCCGAAGGCGGGTTTGTGGGCCAAGGACAAGAAACATCCGTCGGTGCTGGGCACCTATCTTGCGGCGAACGTGTTCTTTGCGACTTTCTATGGCAAATCGCCGGAGGGAGCGACCTACACAGCGGGTCTGAGCCCCGAACAGGTGAAGTTCGCGCAGTCGACAGCCTGGAGTGCAGTGCAGCAATATTTCGGGAAATAGGTTCGGGCTTCGGGGATTACCGCTCCCTGTATTTCTGAAATTGCGCCGGTGCTGGAAAGCGTCTAAGCGTGCAGCGCAACCAGACCGATCGGAAATGCGTTGAGCACGCAAGAGGTACCGAAGCGTCATAGCCTGCTGGACGGCGTGGCCGAGGACCGCCCGGGCCGGGCGGCGTCGCTGATGGTCGGCGCGCTGTTCCTGCTGGGCTTCCAGGACAGTATCGTGAAACTGGCGAGCGGTGATCTGTCGCTCTGGCAGTTCCAGATGATCCGGGCGGCGCTAAACCTGATCCTTCTGACCCTTTTGACTCGCGTCATCTGGGGGACCGGTTGCCCGCCGCCGAAGCGGATCTGGGCCGTCGCCTTGCGCAGCTTGTTTCTGGTCGGCGCGATGGTCTTCTATTTCGGCGGCATCCCGTTCCTCAATCTCTCCGATATCGCGGCGGGACTTTATGTCTTTCCGCTGTTCGTCGCAGTCCTGTCGGCTGTCTTGCTGGGCGAAAGGGTCGGACCAAGGCGGGTCGCCGCGATCCTCGTAGGTTTTGCAGGAACGCTACTGATCCTCAAACCGGGGACGGACGCGTTTCAACTGGTATCCCTGATGCCGATAGGCGCGGCACTTTGTTATGCGGGAACGATTCTGACGACCCGGCGTCTGTGCCGGGACGAGTCGCCGGTAACCCTGTCTTTCGCCGTTGGAATAACGTTTTTGGCGATGGGCGTCGCTGGCACGCTGATATTTACATTTTTCGTGGAGACGCCGCGCGCGGTGCAATGGCCCTACCTGCTAACCGGGTGGCATGATATCGGGCTTTGGATCCTGGCGTTGATCGCGACCTGTTCTGCCCTCAACCTGACGGCCAATATCGCACTGGCGCGGGCCTATCAGAGTGCAGAGGCGAGCTGGCTGGCGCCCTTCGACTACAGCTACATCGTGTTTGCGACATTCTGGGGGTACGTGTTCTGGCAGCATATACCGGATGGGCTGACGTTTCTGGGTATGGCGATGATCGCGGGTTCGGGCGCCTTCGTGGCCTGGCGGGAGAAAGTTGCCGCGACACGCGCGGCTGAGAGCGATCCGTCCGAGCGATGAACCGAGCGGCGCCGAGCGAAGATGTCTCAAAGGGCCGTTGGTCGGAAATCTTCGCTGGCCGGCTGGGTGTCTACACGCTCATCCTCAACCTCGGCATGGCCGTGTTCGCGATCAATCATTTTGTTGTCGCAACGATCATGCCGACACTCGTCGCCGATCTTGGCGGTTTGGATTACTACACCTGGGCGTTCTCGCTGTTCGCCGTCGGCTCTATATATCGGCGCCGCCAGCGTTGGCCCAGTCAGTGACGCGTTTGGCGTACGTCGTGTTTATGCAGGGGCGGGCCTGCTCCTTGCCGCGGGGCTTGCGGGCAACGCGCTGGCCTGGGATATGCCGAGCGTCGTCGGCTTCCGCTTGATCCAGGGTATCGGCGGTGGTGCCGTGGCGTCCCTGGCCTATGGTTTGATCGCTGTTTTCTATCCGCGCAACTTGCGCGGCCGCGTCCTCGCTCTGGTTTCCGCTATCTGGGGATTCGGCACCGTGAGCGGACCGGCCTTGGGCGGGTTTTTCGCGGCCCCCGATCTATGGCGTGGCGTCTTTTTGACTATGATGGTTTTCGCGGGGATCTTCGTGCTCCTCGCCTGGCGCTACATCGACGGTCAAACAGGTCACGGGAGGCTGTCCGATCTGCCGTTCTGGCGCCTTACCTTGCTGGCCTTTTCCGTGTTGCTGATGAGCGCGACGTCGCTGATCGACGAGAATTGGCTGCGGCTCTCAATGTTTGCAGCATCGCTGGTTATTGTCGCAATTGCGTTCCGTCGCGACGCCCGGTCCGTCCGCAATATGTTTCCCCGCGGGATCACCTCGCTCACCACGCAACTCGGCGCCGGTTACTGGATTCTGTTCCTCGCCAGCATCGTCATTACGGCCTTCAATACCTACACGACTTTCTATTTGCAGATCCTGCATGGGATCGCGCCATTGATGGCCGGTTACTTGCTGGCGACGCAATCGATGATGTGGACCGTCGCGGCGCTGGGCCTTTCCAGCGCCAAGAGCGCCGCGGAGCCGTATCTGATGGCGGTTGGGCTTTGCTTCGTGCTCCTCGCCGCCGTCGGCATTGCACTGACGCTCGAATCCGGGCCTGTTGCCGTGATCGCTATCTGCCTGGGATTGAGCGGAACCGGAATGGGACTGATCAATATACCGGCGATGCAGCGCGTCATCACGGCGGCACAGGATAAAGACAAACAGCTCGCCGGCACCTCGGTGCAGACGGTCAGGAATTTCGGCATCGCTTTTGGGGCGGCATTATCGGGCATGATCGCCGCCATGGCCGGTCTGGTCGATGGCGCCGGCAGGGAGGCTATCGTGACCGCCATGATGTGGGTTTATGGCGTCAATATCGGGTTTGCCGTGCTCTCCCTGTTGATGGTGATCCCGATCTTCAGGAGCCGTCACGCGCATATCGGTTAACTGTCTTGTTCGCAGGCTTTGGCGGTCCGGGCGTCCGCCGCTACACTCGCGGCGGCGTTCGAGCACCTGATTAGATGAGGATGTTGTCATGGAACTGAACGAGGCAATGCGGACGACGTTCTCGGCGCGGGACTATACCGGCGAGGAGATTTCGGACGAGACGCTGTACGAGATCCTCGAATCCGCACGCTTCGCGCCGAGCGGCGGCAACCGGCAGGGTAACAGGGTCATCGTCGTCCGCGACCAGGACACGAAGAACAGGATTTCCGACTTGAACATTCCGGCCGCGAAGCGATACGTGGCGCAGGCCGAGGCCGGTGAGAATCCCTGGAACGCTGTCGTTCCGACTTCGGTATCGGACGCGGAAATCGATGCGACGGTACCGTTGCCATTGCTGACCGAGCCCTTCAAGACGGCGTCGGCGGTGCTGGTCTTCGTCGTCGACCTGAAGGTCGTCGCTTCGGTCGATCAGTATCTCGACCGGATCGGCATCGTCAGCGGCGCGTCGATTTATCCCTTCGTTTGGAATGTGCTGATGCTGGCGCGACAGGCGGGTTACGGCGGGACGATCACGACACTGGCGATCACGCAGGAGCAGGATCTCCGCGAACTGCTCGGCATTCCCTCCGATTTCGGCGTCTGCGCAATCGTGCCGTTGGGGAAACCCGTGAAACAGTTGACCAAGCTGCGCCGCCTCTCCGTCGAAGAAATCGCGACGTGCGAGCGTTTTGACGGCGCCGCTTTCGGGAAACCTGAATAAGGAAAACAGCTATGCCCTATTTGGAACGCGGCGACGCCCGCTTGTATTACGAAGACGACGGTTCGGGAACGCCGATCCTTTTGACGCATGGGTTCGGAGCGTCGACCGGCATGTGGCGCGGTCAGGTCGAGGCGTTCCAGGATCGCTATCGCCTCATTCCCTGGGATATGCGGGGACACGGACGGACGGAATGCCCGCTCGACCTGTCGCATTACAGCCAGGCTCTGACGGATGACGACATGGCGGCGTTGCTCGACCATCTTGGGATCGACCGGGCGGTGATCGCGGGGCATTCGCTGGGGGGATTCATGTCGCTGTCCTTCAATGTCGCCCATCCGGACCGGGTGAAGGCGCTGGTCCTGCAGGGTTGCGGGCCGGGCTACCGCCGGGACGAGCCACGCATGGCCTGGAACGAAAGGGCCGAACGCCGCGCGCGGACCCTGGAGGAGGGCGGCCTCGCCGCGCTGGGCGGCGGCGCCGAAGTGGGCGAAAGCGTGCAGAGCTCCGCGGAAAGTCTTGCGCAGGCCGCGCGCGGCATCCTCAGCCAGGTCGATTCCCGCGTGATGGACAGCCTGAAGGGCATCTCCGTACCGACGCTCGTGATTTGCGGTGATGGCGACACACCCTATGTCGACGGCGCGCGCTATATGGGCGAACGTATCCCCGGCGCGACCTACCTCGAAGTCCAGGGTGCGGGGCATGGCGTCAATATCGAGAAGCCGGGTATCGTGAACGATGCGCTGGAGAGCTTCCTCGGAGGCCTGTAGCCTCCGCCCCGTTACAGTGGCTTTCGTCCACTGATGTGCTGGAGAATGTCGGGAATGAATTCCCTGACTTTCACATCGGTGAAACCGGCTTTCTCGAAATAGCCGATACATTCGCTGGGCCGATGGGGCAAGGCGGTGGTGTTGTGCAGGATACCGTGTATGGCGCACATGGCCGGAATCAACGGACCGCGCCAATCCTCGTTCACCATCTCGCCACAGATATGCATCTCGCCGCCCGGCGCCAACGCATCGTAGGCTTTTTGCACGACCTTCTGGATCACGTCGCCGGAATATTGCGGCAGGTTGGAATTCATCAGGATAACGTCGGCGCCATCGGGAAACGGGTCGCTGGTAAAATCGCATTTTTGCGCGCTGACGCGGTCGGCCACGCCATGTTCGGCGATAAATTCGCGCGACACCACCACGACTTCCGCCAGATCCAGCACGATAGCTTCGAGGTCGGGAAATTTCTTCGCCGCC
>CAYLTU010000029.1:0-30375 GCA_964386465.1 uncultured Rhodospirillaceae bacterium | reverse complement strand
CTCGCGCCAAGGCTCGTCGTGGCCAGGGCGTCGAATCCCAGGCTGGCGAGCAGCTTGGCGCTACCGGCGTCCCACGGGTTGGGGATGAGGAAGGGTTCGTCGCGCGTGTGCAGTTCGCCGAAAATTTCGGCTTTTGTTTGCTGATCGGTCACGGCTCAGTCTCCGATGACGCCGTCGGACGCCAGCGTATCGATATCGGATTGGCCATAGCCCAATTCGGCCAGGATTTCGCGGGAGTGCTGGCCGTTGCGGGGGGCGATGTCCTGCGGCGCGTCCGGATCGAGGCGCGGCAGGCCCGGAACGTTCGGCATGGCCCAAGGCTCGTCCGATCCCGGCTGCGTCATCCAGGATATCAGTCCGGTCGCTTCGGTGTGAGGATGCCGAACGAACTCCTCGTAGGTCTGCAGGATTTCGTTCTGCAGTCCGGCTTCGGTGAGCCCGTCGCGCCAATGAGCGGCGGGTTTCGTCGCCAACCTTTCGCGGACGGCGTTATACAGCGCTTCCGAATTGGTCCGGCGTCCGTCGCGGGTACTGAAGCGCGAATCTTCCGCCAGCGCCTCGAGATCGAGTACCTCGCACAGTTTCAAAAAGTCGTGGTCGCGAATAACGACGATCTGGATGGAGCCCTCGGCGGTATCGAAAACGCCATTTGGCGCCATACTGGCTTTGTAGGGGCCGTCGCGGTAGCCGCTCATCATCCGGATCGTCTGCAGATTGGCGGAGGCCTCCATCAGGCTGACATTGATGCGCCGGCCGCGCGCCTCGTCGCGACGGGCGTAAAGCGCCGCGGCGACAGCCTGCTGCGCGTAAAGCGCGGTCGACATGTCGTTGATGATGGTCGGCGTGCGGTGCGGGATGCCGTCCTGCCCCTTGTTTTCCGCCATGAAGCCGGTAAACGCCTGCAGCACCGGGTCCATCGCCGGCTTGTTGCGCAGCGGTCCTTCCTGTCCGAAGCCGGAAATCGACACGTAAATCAGCGTCTCGTTCAGCGCCGCCAGCCTGTCGTAGGAGAAACCGAGCCGATCGATGACGCCGGGCCTGAACCCTTCCAGGAAAATGTCCGCATCCGGGAGCAGGCGTTCGACGATTTCCCGTCCGGCATCGGATTTTAAATCGACCGCGATGCTGCGCTTGCCGATATTCGCGCCGATCGAAAAAGCGCTGTTGTCGCCGTAGACGGGCGCCAGCATCCGCGACCAGTCGCCGTCCAGCGGTTCCACCTTGATGACATCCGCGCCCTGACGGGCCAGCAACATCGCGCAGTAGGGGCCTGCCACCCCCTGGCTCAAATCGACGACACGCAGGCCTTCGTAAGGTCTCTCGAAACTCATACGCGAACTGACTCCTCTGTTTGATCCGGGCCGGATTCTGCCGTTTTGCGCGGACCTGTCCAGCGCCGCCGCCGGAGCGGTAATCAGCTAAACCAAATCCGCGATGATCCGGCCGATACGTTCGATGTTGCCGAGCGCTTCCGCATGGTCCAGTCCCGGCCACTGCACGCGTAACACCAGCTGATCGCTGCCGGTGATTTCGCCATAGTGCCGTATCTCGTCCTTGACCTGTTCGACATCGCCGATCAGGAAACGCCCTTCCGCAAATTCGTCGAATGCGTCGTCGAAGTCGCCCTGCGTGGTCTCGCCCTGCCCCCAGGCCGCGTAGGCGCTGTACTTGTAGAGCAGCGGCCCGCGGCTGACCGAGCGCGCGTGCGCCGCGTCTCGACCGACGAAACATTCCCGGATGATCGGGCAGCTGACGTCGTTGGCCTGCCCCGTATTGCGGCGTTCCGCGCGGAATATTTCCAGATAGCTTAGCAGCGATTTGGTCGACAGCGTGGGGGCAACGCACCAGGCATCGGCAATTCTCGCGGACCGGCGTACCGCGGCCTCGACATCGCCGCCGAGCCAGATCGGGGGGCGCGGGTTTTGCTTCGGCTTAACGCTCGCCTTTGCGTCATCGAGGTGAAAATGCTTGCCGTGGTGCGTCACGCTGTCCTCGGACCATAGGCGTTTGACGATCTCGAGTCCTTCGGTCATGCGGCTCACCCGCTGCTTCATCTCGACGCCCATCGCCTGGAATTCTTCGGGCCGGTAGCCAAGCCCGGCGCAAAGGACATAATTGCCGTCGCTCATCCAGTCGATCGTCGCGGCCTCTTCGGCGGCGAGGACGGGGTTCATCATCGATAGCAGCAGGACGCCGGGGCCGATCTGCATTCCGGCGGCGTCTTCGATCAGATGCCCCATCAGCGGGGCCAATTGAAACATGCCCATCGGTCCGGTCAGCACGTGCTGCCCCATGATCAAGGCATCGAATCCGTTGTCGCGCGCCGCCCGGACCTGCTCGCGCAAATTTGCCAGCACCGCCGCGGGATCTTCTTCCGGGGACCACTGCATCGCCGTAAACAAGCCAATGCGCATCATTCTTCTCCTCAATGTCCGGTTCAAGGCTACGCGCTGTTAGCTTCATAGGCCAGTGCAGTTGACCGGTTCGAAGTGTATGGCGGACAATACGTCGGCGGGATGGGGGGAGAACATGGAACCCGGCTATACGATCCACAGGCACGATCACCATATCGGCTGGGACAATGCCTACGCGCCCGTTCTGACGGCCGCTCCTGGCCAGACGGTTACGATCGAGACCGTCGACAGTTCCGGCGGCCAACTCTCTCCCGCCTCGACAGTCGCGGATATAGCCCGGCTCGATTTCGGTAAGGTCAATCCGGTGACCGGGCCGGTCTATATAGACGGCGCCAAGCCGGGCGATGCGCTGCTGGTCACGCTCGACGGATACCGGCCGTCCGGGTGGGGCTGGACGGCGAATATTCCCGGCTTCGGTCTGCTCGCCGATCAATTCGAAGCGCCGGCCCTGCACCTTTGGTCTTACGATCCGGCTTCTCTGGCGCCTGCGCTCTACGGCGAATACGGGCGTGTTCCGCTAAAACCTTTCGCCGGCACGCTCGGCGTCGCGCCGGCCGAGCCGGGGCCGCACAGCATCGTGCCGCCGCGACGGGTGGGCGGCAACATGGACATCCGTGACCTGGCGGCCGGCAGCGTCCTCACCCTGCCCGTGGAAGTCGAAGGCGCGCTGTTTTCGCTCGGCGATACCCATGCGGCGCAAGGAGACGGCGAGGTCTGCGGCACCGCGATCGAAAGCCCCATGGACGTGACGGTGACGTTCGATCTGATCAAGGGCGAGGCGCCCGCTTTCCCACGGTTTTCGACGCCCGGGCCGGTCACGCACCATCTCGACGAGAAGGGCTACGACGTTACCACCGGCGTCGGGCCGGACCTGATGACCGGTGCGCGCGGTGCGGTCGCCGGCATGATCGATCTTTTAACCGCGCGCCACGGCATGGCGCCGGAAGAGGCCTACATGTTGTGCAGCGTTTGCGCCGACCTGCGTATTTCGGAGATCGTCGACCAGCCCAACTGGATCGTTTCGTTCTATTTTCCCCGCATCGTCCTCGAATAGCAGCTTAAGGAAATTCCATGCCCGACAGCGCGAATATGATCTTTTTCCTGTCCGACAATCACACACGCAACTTCGTCGGCGCCTACGGGCATCCGGTCGTTCAGACACCCATTCTCGACAGGATAGCCGAACGCGGCGTGCGCTTCGGCAATGCCTATTGCGCGAGCCCGCTTTGCTGTCCGTCGCGCGCGGCGTTGGCCACGGGACGCTATCCCCACCAGACCGGATATTGGGACAATGCGTTGGCCTACGACGGCAAGGTGGTGAGCTGGCATCACCGGGTCCGCGACAGCGGCGCGACGGTGACCTCCATCGGTAAGCTGCATTACCAATCAGGTGATAACGATAACGGCTTCACCGAAGAAATCATCCCGATGCATATCGTCGAGGGGAAGGGAGCGTTGATCGGTCTGCTGCGGGCGACCGACGACGGGGTCCCGCCGCGGACCGGCCCGCGCGAAATGTACGGCCGTTCCGGCGTCGGGGAAGCCGATTATCAAGACTACGACCGCGACATCACCAAACACGCGGTCGACTGGCTGAACCGCGAAGGCGCGCGGCTGGACCGGCCCTGGGTGCTGCTGGTGTCCTATGCCAGCCCGCACCCGCCATTCGCCATCCCCAAGCGCCTCTACGATCTCTACCCGCCGGACCGGATGCCGCTGCCGGTGCAGTTCAGCGCCGACACGCGGCCGGACCACCCGGCGATCAGCCATATCCGCAAGGTCGACAATTTCGAGGAGCCGTTCGACGAGGAATGGGTCCGGCGCAGCGTCGCCGGCTATTGCGGTCTGATCACCCATGTCGACGAGCAGATCGGCCAGGTCATGAGCGCGGTCGAAGAGCTCGGCATGCTGGAGACGACCCGCGTGATGTACACCAGCGATCATGGCGAAGCCGCGGGGAACCATGGTTTGTTCGGAAAATCGGCGCTCTACGAACATTCGATGGCCGTGCCGCTGATCGTGGCGGGGCCGGGCGTGCCGGAAGGCCGTACCGTCAATCAGATCGTTTCGCATGTGGATTTGTATCCGACCTTGATCGAAGCGATGGGCGCGCGCTTCTCGATTGACGACACCGACCTGGCCGGCGTGTCGGTGTGGCCGGCGATGGAAGGGCAGGAGCGCTCACGGCCCGGTTTCGGCGAGTTCCACTCACAATCCTCCAAGGTCGGCAGCTTCATGCTGCGCGACGGCGGCGACAAACTCATCTATCACGTCGACATGCCGCCGCAGCTCTTCGATTTGAAGGACGATCCGCTGGAAACGAGGGACCTTGCCGGTGAAGACGGCCCGCGTCTCGCCGCGCTCGAAGCGAAACTGCGCGCCATCGTCGATCCGGCGGCGGTGGACTACAGGGCCAAGACGGATCAGTTGAACCATATGGAGCGACACGGCGGCGCTGAAGCGGTGCGCCAACGCGGTACGTTCAACTATTCACCGGTACCCGGCGACGGCGCCAAGATGGAAACCTTCAGCTGAACGCTGCGCGATGGGATTTTTGGCTAGTTTCGTAGATTTTCGCTGCGGAACTTCTCGTCGAGCATCATGATCATGATGGCTAGGGCTGCCGGCGTGGCGTTCGACCATCCGGAGGTCACCCTGCCGTCACGCCACGTTACGGACATGGCGATCGATTGGATTTGGTCCAGGTTTTCGAGCCCGCTTTCAAAAATCTCGGCCGGTGTCGTGCCGTGCAGGCTTTCCACTTTCGCCATACATTTTCTCCTGAGTTGCCTGTTCGTCGTTCAGTGAAGCTAATCCGCAAGGCCGGAGATCGACGATGATCGAGGTCAATTCACACACGCCGAAAAAACCCACTAGGATAAAGCGTGACAAAGGATCAGGGCGATTACGTCGTGCAATTGACCAAACAACAGATCGATATCGGGCTCTATACGAACCGGCGCCAGGAACAGCTTGAATTTTGGCAGCAAGCCGTCGGTCTGGAATTCGACCATCTGGGCAAGCTCGGCGGCGGCGTGCATCAGTTGCGCCACCACTGCCACGGGTCGATCATAAAGGTAAACCACACGCGCGCGCCCTTACCGGGAACCTCCCCGTCCTGTCTCGCCGGCTTGCTCATCGCGCGCGACGATGTCGATGAGCGCCGGGACTTAAAGGACCCCGACGGCAATGAAATCGCGCTGGTGCCAAGCGGGCAGAACGACGTCGTAAACTTAGCGTTGCGTCTCAGGGTGCGCGACCGCGCCGCATCATGGGCGTTCTATCGTAACGCTTTGAATTTTCAAGACGGCGGAGGCGGGCGATTGCGCTGTGGCGATTCCCTGATCGTACTCGAAGAAGATGTCGAGGCGCCGCAAACTGGCGCGAGGCAGGATTTGGGCCTGCGCTATTTCACCCTGCAGATACGGGATTGCGATGCAACGCACGCCGAAGTGTTGGCGGCTGGCGGGTACGAAGGAAGCGCGCCGGTCACGCTTGGTGACACCGTTCGCTATTCCTTCGTCCGGGATCCCGACGGCAACTGGATCGAACTGTCCGAGCGCGCCACACTCACCGGCGGCCTCATTCAGCGCGGCGGAGCGTAGTTCTCGCGGACAACCTACTTCCGCAGACTTAGTAAGCCGAAATGCCCCCCTCGGCTGGGATGATCGCACCGTTGACCATGCGCGATTCGTCCGACGCGAGGAACAGGGCGATGTTGGCGATGTCTTCCGGTTCGCCGACGCCGAACGGATACATCTCGAAGGTCCCGATCGAGCCGACGCGCGAGTTCGGCCTTTCCCGCTCGACATAACGGTCGAGGACGCGCTGGGTTTTGATCAGGCCGGGGCAGATCGCGTTGGCGCGCACGCCCTGCTCGGAGTAGACGCCGGCGAGGCTGCGGGTCAGCGAGATGATGCCGCCCTTGGCCGCCGAATAGACGTGGGCGGGATGGTTGCCGCGCAGCGCCACGACGGAGGAGACATTGACGATGGATCCGCCGCCGCTCTCGATCAGCTTCGGGACCCCATGCCGGCAGCATAGAAACGGTCCTTTCAGGTCGAGTGGTATGGTGTGATCCCAGATGGACATATCGACTTCGGTCACCGAATTATCGTCGATCAGCGATCCGCCGGCGCAATTGAACAGGATGTCGATCCCACCGAGACGCTCCTTGGCTTCGTCCATGGTTGCCTCGACGCTGGCCTCGTCGGTGACGTCGGTCCGGATGAAGAAGGCTCTATCGCCCGCTTCATCCGCGCTCGACTGGCCCTTCTCCTCGTCGATCTCCGCGACCGCGACCTGCGCCCCCTCCGCGACGAACATCCGCGTCGCCGCCCGCGCGATGCCCGATCCCGCGCCCGTGATGACCGCCCGCTTTCCTGCCAACCGTCCCATATCGTGTTCTCCCCGAATGCGTGTGACCAATTTGACACCAGCAGGGTAGGGCGGTTCAATCCCTATGGATTTCGGACAAGGAAAATCACGATGGCGGTGCAACTGGTCGAGAAGGGTGCAGGCGTCCGCGAACGGGTCAGCGCCGAGGAATGGCAGGCGCGGGTCGAGCTGGCGGCGGGGCACCGGGTGCTGGCGCATTACGGCGTGAACGACATGACCTACAACCATTTCGCGCTGCGCGTACCGGGCGAGCCGGGCCACATGCTGGTCAAGCGCACCGACTGGATGTTCGCCGAGGTGACCGCCTCATCGTTGCTGAAGACCGATTTCGAGGGCAACGTCATCGGTTCGGACGACGTCAAGACGATCATCGGCGGCGCGCTGATCATCCATGCCGGCCTGTTGCGGGAGCGTCCCGACCTGAACGCCACCCTGCACTCCCACACGCCCAACGTGATGGGCGTCTGTGCGCATAAGTTCGGCCTGCTGCCGATCAATCAGCACGCCATGCGGTTCTATGGCGAGATGCGCTACCACGACTTCAACGGCTTCGAGTTCGATCACGAAATGACGCCGCGCCTGATGAAGGATTTGGACGGCGGCAAGTACATGCTGTTGCGCAGCCACGGGGCGCTGGTCTGCGGCGAAAGCGTGCCGGAATGCGTGGTCAATCACCACTGGCTGGAAATGGCCTGCCAGGGCCAGATTGCCGCGCTTTCGGCGGGCGAGGGCAACTACCTGGTCCCCAGCAAGGAGGCCTGCGAATACGCCCACAGCCAGTTCATGGACGCCGGCGGTTTCCTCAAGGGCGGCAAGGACTGGGCCGCCTGCCTGCGCCTCGCCGACCGGCTGGATCCGTCCTATAAGGATTAGCGCTGCCGCCCGTTAAACGACCTTCATTGTCGCGTAGACGACGCCGATCTCGTCCCCGAAATCCGGATTGTCCGGCAAGTAGGGGAGCGGAGCGGTGACGGCGGTTTCAGCGACGACGTCGGCCAGATTACCGAAAATCCGTTCGAAACCGCGTTCGTGGAACAGGTCCTCGCGCTGCGTGATGAGGATAGAGCCGCCAGGGCGCACCAGACGGGTGAATTCTCGGAGCAACGCTTCGCAATCGGGAATGTAGGTGAGTACGCCGACGCAGATCAAAGCGTCGTAGAAATTATCTGACAGTGATATTGGTAACGCCTGCAAGTCGACAGGCGTAAGCGTTCGGTAGGCGTCGCGGGTTTTTGCCTGCGCCAGGGAATCCGAGGATAAATCGATCCCGTCCAGCGGACCGGTGTACCCGGCATGCCGCAATGCGTCGCCGACCAGACCCGTACCGCAACCGACGTCCAGAATTTCCGCATCCAACGGAACCGTCTCGCGGAGATAGGCGGCGGCCTGTGCGGGCGCGCGGTAGTCCCATTCCGCGAGGTTATCGTCGTAGCGTGTGGCCCAGTCGTCGTAAATTCGCCGCACCTCGTCGCTCGACGTGCTGCCCTGTATGAGCCAGTCGTGGTCTCCGGAATCTTCCATGCAAATATGTACTTTCCAATTGTCGAGTGGAATCGCCGCTATGATAGCAGCTTTATTGCCATCGCGAATCCGGGAGAGATCCATGACCGCCTATCTGATCGTCCGCGCGCAAGTCCAAGATGCCGACCGCGAGGCCTTCGACCACTGGTACGAGACCGAGCACTTGCCGGAGGCGCTGCGCGACTTCGAGGCATTGTCCGCCAGGCGCGGCTGGAGTGCGACGGAGCCGGCCTGCCATCTGGCGTTTTACGAGTTCCCGGACCTCGCCGCCGCAAACGCGATCCAGGACTCCGATGCGATTAAAGCGCTCGTCGCCGAGTTCGACCGCTGTTGGCAGAATCGCGTGAAGCGGTCGCGCGAAGTGATTGAGATCGTCCAGTCGCTTTAATGCTCGTTGGCCGCTTTCGGCGTGTTGCCGGCGATCCAGATACCGATGAACACCACCGCCAATCCGTTCAGGAACCCGATGGTGATCGGTTCGTCGAGCAGGACGATGGCCAGCAGGGCGGCCGCGAGCGGGTTCGCCATTGGGCAAATGCGGGAGGCTCAGGCGCTCCCTAGCGAAAGCGGTTCCCGTCGACTAAGCTTGATCCAGGAGAGCGACAGAGGGGATCGACTTCATGCGTTTCCAAGACGTCAGGGATTATGTGCGGGACGAGCCCGAGCGGGGCGCGTTCCGGGTGCATCGCGACCTGTTCAGCGACGCGGAACTGTTCGAGCTGGAGATGGCGCATATCTTCGAGGGCGGATGGGTCTTCGTCTGCCTCGACAGCCAGGTGCCGGAACCGCACGATTTCTATGTCACCAGGGTCGGCCGCCGGTCGGTCATGGTCACCCGCGACGGTCAGGGCAAGCTGCATTGTTTCTACAACACCTGCAGACATCGCGGATCGACCCTTTGCAACACGGAAAGCGGCAACTGCAAGCTTCATATCTGCGAATATCACGGCTGGGCTTATGGCTCGGACGGCAAGAACACCGACGTCAAGGACCAGGAGATCGGTGAGTACGGCGAAGCGTTCGACGAAGACGGGCACGATCTGATCCCCGTTGCGCGCTTCGAGAACTACCGCGAACTCTGTTTTGTCAGTCTCAACCCCGACGTGATGCCGCTGGAGGACTATCTCGGCGACGCCAAGACGATGATCGACCTGGTCATGGATCAGGGCGAGAAGATGGAGCTGATTCCCGGCCGCTCGCGCTACACCTATGCGGCCAACTGGAAGCTGCAGATGGACAACGGCGAGGACCCCTACCATCTGACCTCGACCCACCGCGGGTTCGCCAAGATCGTCTACCGCCGCGAGGCGGGCGAGAGCGGCAACAAACAGGTCGTCTCGCCGAATTTCAAGAACCGGTTTGCGATGCCGGCGGGGCAGTTCAACTTCGACAACGGGCATGGCGTGATCTGGAACGACCATCCCAAGCCCGAGGACCAGCCGCTTTATGGGACGATCGACGCGGTCCGTGCCAGGGTCGGCGAGATGCGGGCGAAGTGGATGCTGCGGGCCCGAAACCTGACAGTTTTCCCCAACCTGCAGTTGGCCGACAGCACGTCGCTGATCCTGCGCACTTTCACGCCGCTCGCGGTCGACCGCACGGAGATGAATTTGTGGAGTCTCGGCCCGGCCGTCGAGCCTGACGCGATGCGCGAAAAGCGCATCCGCCAGCACGAGGATTTCTTCAACGTATCAGGCCTCGCCACGCCGGACGATACGATCTGCTACGAGGATTGCCAGCGCGGCCTCGACTCGATGCCGACGGACTGGCTGCAATGTTTCGAACGCGGCGTGGCCTCGGTGCAGGAAGGACCGGACGAACACGCCGCGGAACTGGGCATCCGGCCGTCCCATTGTGTAAAGGGCGGTTACGGCTTGCAGGGCGAGATCGTCTTCCACGCGGCCTACCGCGAATGGGTGCGACGCTTGTCCAGCAACCGGACACTGGCCGCGGAATGACCGGCGCCATGGACAGGGCGGAGCTGCTTGCCGCCGGAACCGACGTGTTGAACCGGGAAGGCCTCTATCTCGACGAGTGCCGCTGGGACGACTGGCTCGCCCTCTATCTGGAGGATTGCGAATTCTGGGCGCCGGCCTGGAAGACCGATACCGAACTGACGAACGACCCCATGCGCGAGATTTCGGCCTTCTACTTCAAGTCCCGCGCCGGGTTGGAGGACAGGGTCTGGCGCATTCAAACCGGCGAAGCGCCGGCGCTCAACCCGATGCCGCGCACGACGCACACGATCTCCAACACGGTGCTGGCGGACGATGCGGCCGCCGACGCGATGACCCTGCATTCCGCCTGGACCTGCCACGTCTATTTCGTGCGCAACCGGACGCAGCACGTCTTCTTCGGCCGCCGCACGGACGAACTGGTGCGGGCCGACGGCGACTGGCGCATCAAGCGCAAAAAGGTCGTGCTGATGAACGACTACGTGCCGGCGATGATCGACGTGTTCTGCGTGTGAGTACATCGGATCTGACCAGCATCAGTGCCGTCGCCCTGGCAACCCATGATATGGCGACATCGGTTTCCTTTTACGGCGCCCTCGGCTTTGAGTTGACCTATGGCGGTGTGGAGGCTGCGTTTAGTTCGCTGCGTTTTGGACAATGTTTCGTCAATCTGGCGCTGCGCGAGATCGAAACGCCGGTACCGTGGTGGGGCCGCGTGATCTTCCACGTCCCCAACGTCGATGCGGTCTACCACAAGGCGATGGCGAGCGGCTTCGATGTCGAGGCGCCGCCGCGCGATGCGTCCTGGGGCGAGCGGTTTTTTCATGTCACCGATCCGGCGGGACATCAACTCAGCTTCGCCAAACCGCTGTGATAGCGTCGCCCGAGCGTTTCGTTCTCGGGAAATGACGATGCCAATCGGCATCCGCACGGCGGACCATGGGGTGACGAAACGCGTCTATTTCAAGGATCCGGAAGGCAACGAGTTGGAGATCTACTGCGAGGCGCCGGAACAGCCCTGGCAGAAGGTCGACACGATCATCAAGTCCGATCCGCTCGACCTCGACGCCTGATCCATCAATCCAAAGGCACGAATTTGCCGCTGTCCGGATCGAGCGCAAGCATCGTACCGTCGGCGATATCGAAATAGGCACCGCGTAAGATTAGCCTGCCATCGGCAACCCGTTCCTTGATGCAGGGGAACGTCTTCAGGTTCTCGATCGAATGGCGGATGGCCGCATGTTCGAGCGCCTCCTGCTGGCGCTCGATCGGCGCATCGTGGATATCGCGCAGCGCTTCTGTCCGCGCCGGGTTCAGCAGCGACATCCAGCGGTCGATGAATCCCGGCTCGTCGACCGGCTCGTAGAGCCCGGCGAGGAAGGCGTTGATACCGCTGCAGCGGGCGTGTCCCATGACCAGGATCGTCTCCACCTCGATTCCTTCGACCGCGAATTCCAGCGCGGAACTGGTGCCGTGATAGTCGCCGTCCGGCTCGTGCGGCGGCACCAGGTTCGCGACGTTGCGGACGACGAATATCTCGCCCGGTCCGGCGCTGAAGATCACGGCGGGGTCGGCACGGCTGTCGCAGCAGGCGATGATCATCGTTTTCGGTTTCTGGCCGGTTTCCGCCAGGGAGCGGTACAGATCCGCCTGTGCGGGGTACTTGTTCGTCAGAAAATTATTGTACCCGTCGACCAGTTCGGGAATGTCATGCATGCCGGACTCCGTCTCTCGGCGAATGAAATCCGGAGCAGTTTAACCCGGCGAAACGGCGGTGCGAACGCTATTTGATCACTTGAGGATCAGAAGACATTGCTAAAACTTTGTTGAAACGGGTCCCCGGAAGGCATTAAAAAGCGGCGCTGCCGATGCGAAAATTGCGGCGCCATTGGGACACGGATCATGACCAAAGAGACAACACCCGCTGCCGCGCAGCGGCGCTATGACGAGCTGCGCGGCCGAAACTACCGGATCGACATGACGCGAGGCAAACCGTCGCCGGAGCAGGCCGAACTGGCCAACGGCATGCTGACGATCCTGCGGCCCGAGGATTGTTTCGGCGAGGCCGGCGAAGACTACCGCAACTACGGGCATGGCACCGGAGTTCCCGAGGCCAAGGCGCTGCTCGGCGCCTATATGGGCATGCCGGCGGCGCGGGTAATCGCGGGTGACAATTCCAGCCTCAGGCTCATGCACGACGCGGTCGCCGGTGCGGTCCTGAAAGGCGTGCCCGGCGGCGGTGCGCCCTGGCGCGACGGTGCGAAATTCATCTGTCCGGTACCCGGCTACGACCGGCACTTTTCGATCTGCGAGCAACTCGGCATCGAGATGGTCACCGTGGAGATGCGCGACGACGGGCCCGACATGGATGCGGTCGAGGCACTCGTCGCCGGCGATCCCGAAATCAAAGGAATCTGGTGCGTGCCGAAATATTCCAATCCGACGGGGGCGGTCTATTCCGACCATGTCGTCGACCGGTTAGCTGGGATGACGGTCGCCGCGGCCGATTTCCGGATTTTCTGGGATGACGCCTACGCGGTACATCATCTGACCGATGCGCGGCCTGCGGTGAAGAATATTTACGAGGCGTGCGTGGCCGCCGGATGCCCGGACCGGCCGTATCTTTTCGCATCGACCTCGAAGATTTCGATCCCGGGCGCGGGGCTGGCCGGATTCGCCGCCTCGGAGGCCAATTTCAAGGATATCGCGCGCAAGATGTCCTTCGCCACCATCGGCCCGGACAAACTCAATCAGCTCCGCCATACCCGTTTCTTCAAGGATTTCGCCGGAATCGAGGCGCAGATGGAGAAGCATGCCGCCCTGATCGCGCCCAAATTCGATGCCGTGGACGCGGCGTTGACGCGAAATTTGGGCGGCAAGGGACTGGCGACATGGCGTAAGCCCTTGGGCGGCTATTTCTTCAGCGTCGACTTGCTGGACGGTTGCGCGAAAGAGGTCGTGCGGCTGGCAGGCGAGGCGGGGGTCACGTTGACGCCGGCCGGTGCGACGTTCCCCTATGGCAACGACCCGCGCGACCGCAACCTGCGGCTGGCGCCGACATTTCCGTCGCTCGACGAGATAGACCGGGCGATGGAGGTATTCTGCGCCTGCGTCGAACTGGCGGGCGCCGGCAAGCGATAGCCGCTGCTTCGATCGCGTTATTTGACCGAATTGCGGCGCTTCGGCAGAGTAGAGAAGGAAAACAAGCGATAATCGGAGGCCTATCGATGGCGTCGAAATCGACAGGCGTTGAGGGCGTGTTACGTCACCTCGACAATGGAGCGACCGCTTGGTGCAACGGCGACCTGCCTGACGACGCGGGGTTGATCCAGATTACCGGCGACTGCCGTGCCGAACTGCTGGCGACGGCGGCGCTTCTGGACGCCAACCCGCTGCCCACCGTCTCCCTTCGTCCCGACGATTTCGAGATGCCGGCGTGCCGCGAGACGATGGCCCGCGCCAGGGATACGCTCGAAAACGGCGTCGGCTTCTGCATCATCGATCGGCTTTCGGTCGACACGGTTGGCCGCGATACCGCGAAGGGCCTGTATTGGCTGCTGATCAACATGCTGGGCCAGACCGTTGCCCAGAAATGGGACGGGACGATGCTCTACGACGTCCGCGATACGGGAAAGAAACGCGTTGCGGGCAGCGGTATCCGTTCTTCGGTCACGAATGAGGGACAGGGCTACCATACCGACAATGCCTTCAACCTGCCGCCGGACTATGTCGCGCTGTTCTGTCTGCAGGCGGCGAGGGAGGGTGGCGTCAACGGCGTGGTCAGTTTCCCGGCCGCGCACGACAAAATGCTGGAGCGCCATCCGGACCTGCTGGAGCGGCTCTTCCAACCGTTCTGTTTCGACCGACAGAAGGAACACGCGCCCGACGATCCCCTCGTGAACGAGGCACCTATCTTTCGCTATGACGGCGAAACCCTGCGCACCCGGTTCGCCGATATACTGGTCTATGCCGGTTACGAAGTGGCAGGCCGGGAGATCGACGCCAAAGGGCGGGAAGCCATCCAGGCATTGACCGCGATTATCGAGGAGCCGGACGCCCGGCACGATTTCGTCTTCGAACCGGGGCAGATCCAGATCGTCGACAACCACCGGCTCGGACACCGCCGCACGGCCTTCACCGATTGGCCTGAACCCGAACGGCGGCGGCACCTGGTCCGCCTCTGGATACGCAATTCGGGCCGCCCGTTTTATCTCGGCTAAACGCGGTGCCCGTTTCGTTCCACGATATCGATATCCGAAAATGTGCGGCCGCTATAGCCTGACAAGCCCGCTCGAGAGCATGCGCGCCCTATTCGGGTTCGACGAATTTCCGAATTTACGCCCGCGCTACAACATCGCTCCGACGCAGGACGTGCCTGTCGTTCGCGTTGGCGAGGTGGGGGCGCGCGAACTTTCGATGCTTCGCTGGGGATTGGTGCCGTCCTGGGCAACGGAACTTGGTGGGGCCGCGCCGTTGATCAATGCACGGGGCGAGACGGTGGCCGAGAAACCGTCCTTCCGCGACGCCTTCGCAAAACGGCGCTGTCTCATTCCCACCGACGGGTTCTACGAATGGAAGAAGGCGGCGAAGGGGGCGAAGCAGCCCTATCGTATCGCTCTACCGGATGACGCACCCTTTGCCTTCGCCGGCATCTGGGAGCGCTGGCAAAGCGCTCAGGGCGAGCTTCTCGAAAGCTGCGCCATTATCACGACAGCCGCGAGCGAACAAATCGTCGATATTCATCATCGCATGCCGGTCATCCTTCACCCTGAGAGCTATGACGCTTGGCTGGCCGAACCGCTAGGCGGGTTATTAGCTGCCTATTCCGGTGAAGTGCGGGCTTATCCGATCGGCACGGCGGTGAACAAAGTCGGCAATGACGACAGGTCGTTGTGGACCGCCGTTGAAATCAAGCCGCAGTCCGCACAGCTCGATCTGCTCTAACGGCGGCGCGTACCTGCTCTCGGTCGCCGCGCGCGACCGGCGACAGGCACAATCCGAACGCACCGACGGTGCAGATCCTCAATGCGACAGGATCTGACTAAGGAACAGCTTGGTCCGCTCGGACTTCGGATTGTTGAAGAATTCTTCCGGCTCGTTCTGCTCGATGATTTCGCCGCCATCCATGAAGATGACCCGGTTCGCGACCCGGCGCGCAAATCCCATTTCGTGGGTGACGCACAGCATGGTCATGCCGGTCTCGGCGAGCCCGACCATCACGTCCAGCACTTCGGAAATCATTTCCGGGTCGAGCGCCGATGTCGGTTCGTCGAACAGCATGATACGCGGGTTCATGCACAATGAACGGGCAATGGCGACGCGCTGCTGCTGGCCGCCGGAAAGCTGGCCTGGGAACTTGTCCGCCTGTTCCGGAATCTTAACCCGTTCCAGATAGTGCATCGCGGTTTCCACGGCCTCGTCCTTGGGGGTCTTGCGAACCCAGATCGGCGCCAAAGTGAGGTTTTCCAGGATCGTCAGGTGCGGGAACAGGTTGAAGTGCTGGAACACCATGCCGACTTCGCGGCGAATCGCGTCGATGCCCTTCAGGTCGCCGGTCAGCTCGATATTGTCGACGATGATCTGGCCCTGCTGGTGTTCCTCCAGCCGGTTGATGCAGCGGATCAGGGTAGACTTGCCCGATCCAGAGGGCCCACAGATGACGATGCGCTCGCCGCGATAGACGGTCATGTCGATGTCCTTCAGGACATGAAACTCGCCGTACCATTTGTGCATGCCGATGAGCTGGATCGCGACTTCGTCGGTGACCTCCATCGTGCCTTGTGCCGTTTCGACGTTTGCCATGATTAAATCCTCTTAATTTCGATGGCCGGTATCGAGTCTTCGTTCCAGCGTGATGCTGTAGCGGGACATGCTGAAGCAGAAAATCCAAAATACACATGCCGCGAAGACGTAGCCTTCGGTTGACGTGCCGAGCCAATTCTTGTGCGTCGTGGCCGCTTGAATAATGCTGAGGAAATCGAACAGCCCGATAACCAAGACCAGGGTCGTGTCCTTGAACAGGCCGATGAAGGTGTTGACGATGCCGGGAATGACGATCTTCAACGCCTGTGGCAGGACGATCAGGCCCATCAATTTCCAGTAATTCATTCCCATCGCCTGAGCGGCTTCGAACTGTCCCTTGGGGATTGCCTGCAGCCCGCCGCGCACGACCTCCGCCATATAGGCGGCGGCGAAGAACGCCATCACGATCAAGGTCCGTAAAATTTTGTCGAAATGCGTACCCGGCGGCAGGAACAACGGCAGCATCACCGATCCCATGAACAGGACCGTGATCAACGGCACGCCGCGCCATAACTCGATGAAACAAATACAGATCATGCGGACGACCGGCATGTTCGATCTTCGTCCCAGGGCGAACACGATACCGAGCGGCAACGACACGATGATGGTCACGGAAGCCAGAACCATCGTAAGCATCAATCCGCCCCACTGTGCGGTATCGACGGTGGCGAGGCCGAGGCCACCGTAAAAAAGTACAAAAGCGATCGGTGGGAAAAGGATGAAGACGAAGATGGCGAGATACTTTTTGCCGGGAACGCCTTCGATCAAGAGTGGAATCATCGTTCCGAAAAATAGAAGGAACCCCAAATTGACCCGCCATCGCTCGGCTTCCGGATAGAAGCCATACATGAACTGCCCGAAGCGGACCCGGATCATCGCCCAGCAGGCACCCTCGCTGGTACAGTCTTTATAGGTTTCCCCACTCCAATCCGCGTTGAAGAACGCCCAACTGAGGAACGGCGGCAGCATCTTGTACAATACGTAGATTGCTGCCAGGGTCAGCAGTGTGTTGATCCAGGACGAAAACAGGTTCTGCCGCAGCCAGTGGAGAATGCCGACCTCGCTGCTCGGCGGCGGCAGGTCGGGGTGAGACTCGGTCCTCACATAAGAGATGTCAGCCATGATCTATCTCTCCACCAGCGCAATTCTGCGGTTGTACCAGTTCATGAACATCGAGATCAGTAGGCTTACCGTGAGGTAAAACGCCATGGTAATGAAAATAATCTCGATTGCCTGGCCCGCCTGGTTGAGCGACGTGCCGGCGAAGATCGCAACGATTTCCGCGCCGCCGATCGCGACCGCCAACGAGGAATTCTTCGTCAGGTTCAAATACTGGCTGGTCAACGGCGGAACGATGACCCGCAGCGCCTGTGGAATGATGACAAGCCGCATCGTAATAGTCGGCCTGACGCCAAGCGCATAGGCCGCTTCGGTTTGCCCGTGGCTGATTGCTTGAATCCCCGCGCGGACAATTTCAGCGATAAACGATGCGGTATAGAGACTCAATCCCAACACCAGCGCCGCGAATTCCGGCAGGATGATCATGCCGCCACGCAGGCCAAATCTACTCTTTTGCGGGTGTTCGAATTCCAGCGGAAAGCCCGCGATGATGGCGGCGATCAGCGGCAATACGATCAACAGACCGATCGAGACCAAGAGGAGCGGAAATTGCTGTCCGGTCTCATCCTGGCGTTTCTGCGCCCATCTCTTAATGAAAACGATGGCGGCAATAGCGATCGCGATGGCGACAAGGATCATCCAGAAGCCGTCCTGCGGTACAGGCAGCGGCCCGAACATTCCTTCGATGTTCAAAAAAAACGTATCGAACAGGCTGATGCTGTCGCGCTTGCTGGGCAACGTGCCGAGGACGGCGAAGTACCAAAAAAGAAGTTGCAGCAGGAGTGGGATATTTCGCAGCGTTTCGACGTAGCAATAGGCCAATCGGGAAACCAACCAGTTCGGCGAAAGCCTTAGAACGCCGACCGTAAAACCAACGACCGTCGCAATGACGATTCCGGTGAACGCGACGAGCAGGGTGTTCAGAACGCCCACGATAAGGACGGTGCCATGCGTCGCCTTTGACGCGTCATAGGTCAGAAACGGGGACATGCCGACGTCGAAACCGGCCGGCGAAAAGAGGAAGCCGAATCCAGACGCGATGCCGCGCTCTTTCAGGTTCGCTGCCGTGTTGGCGATGAAATAACCGGCGACGGCAAGGAGACCGACAACGACAATCGCCTGATAGATCAGCGCACGTTTTTTGGGGTCGTTCCAAAGACTGACGCTTGGCTTACTGCCTTGGATATCACTACTGGCCGCCATCTCGCACTCCTTTTGGGGACAGTGCGGAAGCGCGGTCGCGTGTTCAACCGCGACTCCGAGTCGTCAAAACGGGATCAGCCGGCACGAAGGCCGGCTGATCTATATCGTTTTTCCTAGCGGAACGGAGGTGCGTAAAGCAGGCCGCCGTTTTTCCACTGCGCGTTCAAGCCGCGCGCAAGCTTCAGTGGCGTTTTGAGGCCGACGTGGCGTTCGTAGATTTCGCCGTAGTTGCCGACCTTCTTGACGATCTGGTAGGCCCAGTCCTGGCGCACGCCAAGCTGTTCGCCCATCTTGCCTTCGACGCCCAGTAAACGCAGAACTTCAGGATTCTTGGAACCCTTCATCTGGTCGGCATTGGCCGAGGTGACGCCAAGTTCTTCGGAGACGATCAGCGCGAAGAGAGTCCAGCGCGCGACATCGCCCCATTCGGATTGACCGTGACGCACGACCGGGCCGAGCGGCTCCTTGGAGACGACTTCCGGCAGGACGGTATGGTCGTCCGGCTTCTTCAACAGCGAACGCTGCGCGGCGAGACCGGAACGGTCCGTCGTGTAGACGTCGCAACGGCCGGCGTCATAGGCGGCGCGAATTTCGTCGGCTTTTTCGAAAACGACCGACTTGAACTTCATGCCGTTCGACCGGAAGTAGTCGGCGAGGTTGAGTTCGGTCGTCGTACCGGTCTGGATGCAGACCGATGCGCCGTCGAGTTCCTTGGCGCTTTTGACGCCGAGGTTCTTGCGGACCATAAAGCCCTGGCCATCGGTGTAGTTGGAACCGATGAATTCGAGGCCGAGATTGACGTCGCGGGTAAAAGTCCACGTCGTGTTACGCGCAAGAACGTCGATTTCGCCGGACTGCAGTGCCGTAAAACGTTCTTTCGACGTCAGCGGTGTATATTTCACCTTGTCCGGATCGCCGAAAATCGCCGCCGCCATCGAACGGCAGAAATCGACATCGAAGCCTTCCCATTTGCCTTTATCGTTAGGCGCGGAAAATCCGGTCAGGCCGGTATTCACGCCGCACTGCAGGAAGCCTTTTTTCTTAACGTCATCGAGGATTCCCGCGCTGGCGGCCCCCGCGATTGTCAACATGGCGGTTGCGGCCGCCGTGCTTGTGAGGATTGATTTTACCGTCATCTCCCAATTCCTATATTTATTAACTGTTTTGATCACCGCGTTTGCGGGTCGGGTCAGTTAAACAGCGTTTGAATCAAAAGCCAATCGCCGATTCGCCATTTCTGGATAAAAAAATCGCTTAATTTCCGACCCCGAATCGATAACAACGCGCCCTAAACTCAGTCAGGAAAAACTTTACGTTTTGGCGTGGTGCAGCGGCGGTATTCACGTGCGCTTCAAACGATGCTCGTCGGCCAGGTCCGCATCAGGTGCTCGCCGACTCCGTTCGTCATGCGCATGCGGTGCACTTCCAGCATGTTGATCAGATGTTGCCGGGTTTCCTGCGGTTTGATGACGTCCTGCGCCTCGTACATCGCGGCGACTTCCCAGGGAGCCGCGTCGCGCTGCAACTCCTCGACCCGCTGCGCGAACAACTCGGGATCGTCTTCCTGCTTCAGGCCGAAGACCACGTTGACGCCGGTATGCGGATCCATGAACCCGACGTCGGCGGTCGGCCACAACGCCATCTCGTCGGACCCCTTGTTGCCGGCCATGTTGATGTAGGCCTGGCCGTAGCTCTTGCGCAGGATGACCGAAATTTTCGGCACCGTGCAGAGCGACAACGCGTTCATCCAATTGATGATCTTGCCCGGCGCCGCCTTGCGCTCGCCTTCGACTCCGATCAGGAAGCCCGGCACGTCGACCAGCATGATGATCGGAATGTTGAAGGAATCGCAGAACACCAGGAAACTCGCTGCCTTGCAGCAGCCGTCCGGATCAGCCGCACCGCCTTTGTAGAGCGGGTTGCTGGCCAGGAATCCAACCGTGTGGCCATTCAACCGGGCCAGCGAGGTCAGTACCGACCGACCGTAGCGCGGCTTCATCTCGAATACGCTGTCGCGGTCGGCGATGACCTCGACGACATGCCGCATGTTGTAGACCTTCTGCCGCGCCTCGGGGACGATATCCGTAATCTTATCGATCGCGCTGTCGGAGCCGGATGGTACGGGAACGATGGGTGGCGCTTCCAAGCGGTGGCTCGGCAGGTAGGACAGGAACTGTTTGCAGATGTCGAGCGCTTCCTCGTCCGTGTCCACCGCCGTATCGACGAGGCCGCTGGTCGATGTATGCATCTTCCAGCCGCCGAGTTCTTCGTTTGAAACCGGCTGGTTGATGGCCATCGACGTAACGCGGCTGCTGGCGACTGCCATGGTCGCGCCCTTGCGCATGACCACGAAGTCCGACATGCAGGCGTACCAGGTGGACGAACCGTAGCAGGCTCCCAATTGCGCGGTAATCCACGGGGTATCGCGCATGCGGCGGTATTCGAAAGGGTCCTGGGCGATGATGACCCGGCCCTGCGCGCCCATGCGGTCGGGCATGCGGGAACCGGAGGACTCGCCGATCCAGACGATCGGCATGCCGCGCTTGTTGGCGACATCCTTGATGTGCTTCATCTTCTTGAGATTGATCAGCGCGCTCGACGCGCCCATGACCGAGAAGTCGTTCGAGACGCTGGCGGCCCATCGGCCGTCGATCTTCCCGTAACCCGCGATCTTGCCGTCGGCCGGCGCCTTGTCGCGGACCTCGAGCCGGGATGCCGTCGCCAGCATGCCGGATTCGACGAACGATCCTTTGTCGAACAGGTAGTCGAGCCGCTCGCGCGCGTTCAGCAACCCTTCATTCTTCATCCGGTCAAGGATGGCGGGCTTGCCCATTTTCAGGACTTTGGCCCGGCGTTCGTCCAGGTCCTTGTTGACGTCTTCGAATGGCATGGATGGTTCCTTGATAGTGCGATGCCTATTGCAGGCGGTATTTATCGATGACTTCTTCGTTCAGTTCTATGCCGAGACCCGGCTTGTCCTCGATTTCGAGATAGCCGTCTTTAAAGGATTTAATCGGCAGTTGGCAGAGATCCCAATGCAGTGGATTGTGCTGCTCCTTGTTCCAGTCGCTCTGCATGTATTCGTAAATCAGGAAGTTCGGGGCGTAGGTCGCGAGATGAAGCGACACCGTCATGATGATGTTCGACGAACTGCCCGTGTGCGGCGCGTACTGGACGTGAAACGCCGACGCCATGTCGGCGATCTTGCGCGCTTCCGTGATGCCTCCGGCGCGGGCCGCGTCATGCTGCACGATATCGATCGCGTCGCGCTTGAAGAAGCGGGCGAAGCTGAAGCGGTTGAAATCGGCTTCGCCGGCCGCGATGCGGATGCCCAGCTTGTCCTTTAGATAGGCGTAACCGTCGATATCGTCCGGCGCCAGCGGCTCCTCGTACCAGTACAGGTCGAGCGCTTCGAGCGCCTGGCCGACCTGCAGCGCGGTCTTCAGATCGTGGGCGTAGCCGCAATTGACGTCGGCCATCAGGGTGACGTCATCGCCCGCATGCGCCTTGATCTGCTCGACGGTCTTCATCTCGCCGCGCCAGTTCAACGGATCCTTGCCGATCTTGATCTTCATCGCGTTGAAACCGTTCGCTTTGTGCTTGTCGATTTCGTCGCGCAGGATCGCGATGTCGCGCAGCCGCAGGGAGGAGGCGTAGGCCCAGAGTTTCGGGTTGGTTTTGCCGCCCAGCAAGCGCCAGACGGGCACGCCGGCGGATTTGCCCCAGATATCCCATAGCGCCGTATCGATACCGGCCATGGCCTCCAGGTAGAAGCCCTTGTGATGCCCGCGGTTGATCATCACCGACCACAGCAGATCCCAGAGGTACTCCACGTCGCGCGGGTCCTTGCCGATCAGCAACGGCTTCACGTAGTGCACGATGTCACGCAATGCGGTGCCGGACAGCCGCGTCATGCATTCACCGACGCCTTCGATGCCGTCGTCGGTCCGGATGCGGACCAGGACAGAGCGGTATTCCTTGAAGACGACTGGGGCGACCTCGTCGGCGCGCGGCATGGCGATGGGCGCCGCGATCTGCTTTTCCATCGGAACGGCAAGCGCGATCGCCTCGACATCGGTGATTTTCATCGAAATCGTCCTGTTGGTGACATGGCGCCCTCGACGCCGGACGGGACGTCAATGATACTGTTTGCCGAAGCAACGGCAAGGTGGATGGCATGCAGCAGGAAATTCGGAACGTCGTGGTCGTCGGGCCCGGCACCATGGGGCGCGGTATCGCGAACACGTTCGCGCGCGGCGGCCATAACGTCACCGTGTTGAGCCGCAATCCCAACAAGGTCGCGCCCTTCGGCGAGACCGTTACCGTCACGGATACCCTGCCGGATGACGCGCCGGACTTCGTCGTAGAGTCGATCGTCGAGGAAATGGACGCAAAGCACGCGCTGTTCTCGCGAATCGAAGCGAAGTACGACGGCGTTCCCATTTTGGCGACAAATACGTCCGGGCTGCCGATGGAAGAAATGGCGGAACGGCTTCAATATCCGGAACGATTTATAGGCGTTCACTACCTGCAGCCGGCGGATGCATTGCCGATCGTCGAAGTGATCCGGGTCGCCGCGACAACCGATTCCGTCCTCGATGCGGTCAAATCGGCACTGAAGAGAAACGGGCAGAGCGCGCTCGTCTTGAACAGTCCCGTTCCGGGGTTCCTTCTCAACCGTTTGCAGCACGCCATGATGCACGAGGCATTGGCGATGATCGAAGACGGCGTATGTACGGCGGCGGACGTCGACAATTGCCTCAAAAATGCCCTGGCGCCACGGATGTGCCTGACCGGCCTGATCGAGCAGAAGGACATCAGCGGACTTCAGGTCACGGCCGCGACGCACCGTAACCTGATCCCCGACCTGCACCACACGAATGAGCCGGTTGCGCTTCTGCAGGATATGGTAGCGGCTGGAAATCTCGGCGTTTCGACGGGGCGTGGTTTTTTCGATTGGCAGGCGCGCGATGTTGACGGGTATAAATTGAAGGTCGCCGATAAGCTTGCACGAATACTAGCGATTGTAGCCGAGCCGTAGGGAATATCTGCTTTGCGTGGGGCCATGTTGCCGCACGCTGTAGGGTTGAGCGATGGCCTATGATTTGAGCAATGTCAGGGTACTTATCGTGGATCCGAGCCCATTTCGCCGGACGCTGTTTTGCGACGTGCTCAAAGCCATTGGTATTGAAAAATTCGAAGCCTTGGGAGACGGGACAACCGCTTACAGCCTTTTCCGTTCGGTCCCGTTCGATATCGTGATTACCGAGCAAACTATGGTGCCTCTGGACGGCCTCGATTTGACTGTAATGATCCGGACGAATCCGGACAGTCCGAATACAGTCGTGCCGATACTGATGGTGACGGGGGCGCCGAGTGTCGAGGATGTAGTCGCCGCGAGGGACAGCGGCGCGACGGAATACTTGGTAATGCCATTCTCGGTAACCAGCCTTTACAGGAGGCTCACCGCCATTATTGAGAACCCGCGGCAATTCGTCCGCCAGGATGACTATTTCGGTCCGGACCGGCGGCGGTCGGTGAAGGATTTTCTTGGCGACGACCAAAGAGCGGACGAATGAAGCGTCAGGCGGTGAGACCATGACCGGTCGCAACACGGGATGGGTGCGCTTCGACTGGCCGCTTGGCGGTCAAAATTTCGTCGTGCCGCTTGCCGAGGGCTATGGGCTGCGGCCGGCCGTCCAGGGCGATCTCGAAACAATGCGCAAGATCGTGGCGGCGGCCTATGACTCGGACCCGCAGTGGGACGGCATGACGGGCGATATCGAACGGCGTGTCATGGCGCGCGTCACTGAGCGGATCGCCGATCCGACGGCGCATTTCCTCCTCGTGGTCCACGACGATCGGGTCGTTGGACTGAACGGCGTCGCGCTGGCGAGTGAGACGAATATGAACCTGATCACCGGGATATGCGTTGACCCGGCGCATCAGGGACGTGGTCTCGCGGTGGCATTGCTGGCCGGAACGCTCGCCTGGCTTCGCGACAACGGATTACGCGAGGCGACCGTTACGACCGCCGCGGATGCGATTGCCGCTAAAGTTTACGCCCGTTTCGGCGCGGTTCAGACGAAGGATGCGTCGTTTCCGGACGCGCCGGTATCTCGATGACGGTTGCTCCCGCTGGCCAAGTGTCGCGGTCGGTTGTATTGGATTCTTAGGCTGCCGGAATTCAGTATTTGGCGCGTCACCAGGGCGATAATCTCGGTGGATAGGGGATAGGCATGGAAATCCGTTTAACGGAAGAAGGTCGGCACATCGCGCTGGTGACGATCGACAATCAGCCCCGCCGCAACGCCATGACCCGCGATATGATTTTCGATCTGGCGGCGCTGTGGGACGAACTGGAGACGTCCGATCATCGCTGCGTGGTACTGACCGGGGCAGGCGACAGGGCGTTCAGTTCGGGCGCAGATCTGGGTGGCGATCTCAGCGCCGAGGCGGAAGTGGCGGCGAGGATCAATCGCGGACTGCTGAAGACGGACTCCTTTCCGAAGCCGATCCTCGCCGCGGTCAATGGCGATTGTGTTGCGGGAGGCCTGGAACTGATGCTGGCGGCGGATGTCCGCCTGGCGTCGCCGAACGCGCGGTTCGGGCTTCCGGAGGTGCGGTGGTCGATCTATCCGTTCGGCGGCGCCACGACCAAACTCGCGTCGCAGATCGGCTATGTCCACGCGGCCGAAATGCTGCTGACCGCCGAACTGATCTCCGCGGAGCGGGCGGTGGAGATTGACCTGATCAACCGCATCGTCCCGGCGATGGATTTGATGGGCGAGACCTTGAAATTGGCCGAACTGATAGCGGCGAACAGTCCGTCGGCGGTACAGGCGGTCAAACAGCAGCTCAGCGATACGATGACCGAGCATGTACGGTCGCGCGAAACCGTCGAACAGGCGCTGGGCGACAAGGTGCGGCAAAGTCCGCATTTCGACGAAGGCGTCGCCGCGTTTCTAGAGAAACGGCAGCCCGACTACGACTGACCGGAGCGGCCTTCGAAGAACTCGGGCAGGCGGTTCTTCTGCAGCTTGCCCGTCGTTGTCAGCGGCAGCTCCTTGCGTTCGATAAAGCGGTAGATCCTTGGAACCTTGTAGGCCGCGAGTTGTGAGCGGCAATAGGCGATCAGGTCGGTTTCACTTGGAACGCAGCCGGCGCGCGGGACGATGACGGCCGCGAGCGCTTCGTCCAGGCGGGTGTCGGCGATGCCGGTGACGTAGACCTCGTCGACATCGCCGTGCGCGGCCAGCACGGCTTCCACCTCGGCCGGCGCTACATTGATGCCGCCGGTCTTGACCATCTCCTTCAGGCGGCCCCGGAACGTCAGATAGCCCGCCTCGTCGAGGAAGCCGAGATCGCCGGTCAGCAGGTAACCGTCGCTGTCGAATCCCTCGGCGGTACGTCCGGGGTCGTCCAGGTAGCCCGGCGTCAGGAAGCCTCGGACAAGGATCTCGCCGGTTTTCCCGGTGGGCAGCGGGTCGCGCGTTTCCTGATCGACGATCCTGAACTCGACATCGTCGAGGGGACGGCCGCAGTTGTTGAGCCGAATTTCGAGCGGATCGCGCGCGTCGCCTACGGCCGAATTGCCATAGGCTTCGGTGAGGCCGTACACATTACAGATTTCCGTAGCGCCGAGATCGACGATGCGGCGGACCTGCTCCGGCGTGCCGATCGTCGCGCCGGTGCGCAGCGAGGACAGATCACGGTTCGGCCGGTCCGGATGTTCGCACAGCGCCAGTGACATGTTGGGCGTGCCGTAGAAAACCGAGCAGCGCTCCCGTTCGATCAATGCGAGAGCCTCCCCGGCATCGAATTCACGTTGAAGTACGATGCTGCCGCCATGGGTCATCATCGTGAACAGCGCGTTGACGCAACCGAAGGACCAGAACAGCGAGACCGCGAGCCAGAGCCGGTCGTCCTGTGTCAGATGGAGGCGCTCGCCAATGCGCCACATATTGTCGAGCAACCCCTGATGCAGCAGGGGCACGCCTTTCGGCGTCGCCGTCGAGCCCGAGGTATAGAGAATGCAGGCAATGTCTTCCGGCCGAATTTCCCGTCGCGCGGATTCAAGCGCGGTGTCGGGAATCGCCTCGCCGAGCGCCGGAAGCGAGTCGAAAGCCATCGCCCCGTCCGGCGGTTCCGAAGCGACGCAGATGACCCGATTCAGTTGAAGCGAATCTTCCCGCTGTCCTATTTCATCGAGCAGTGTGTTGAGCGGGCGCCCCCGAACTTCCGCCGTGGAGACCAGGAACCCGACTTTGGCGTTACCGAGCTGGTAGGCTAGCTCCGCCGCGCTCGCCCAGCAGTTCAACGCGACGATCTCGGCGCCGACCGACAGAGCGGCGAAATAGCTCACCAACCATTCGGCGCGGTTGTCCATGAGGATCGCGAGCCGTCCACCGCGCGTCAGGCCAATCGCGATAAGACCTTTGGCATATTCCCCGACCGCGACCCGCAGTTCGTCGTATGAATACCGGCGGTCATCGTCGACGACAAAGGTTCTAGCGCCGTAGCGGGACGCCATCTCGTCGAGCAGGTCCGGCGCGGTGCGGCTGGCGGGAGCTTCCATGGCGCCGGAGGACTCAGCGCACGACGATGGTGCCAGCGTCGTTCATGCGGTCGATTTCGCCATCCTCATATCCCAGCTCGGCCAGAATTTCTCGCGTGTGTTCGCCGATCTTCGGCGGTTGCATGCGAAGTTTCAGGTCGTGGTCGCCGATCTCGACCGGCAGGCGAGGCACTTTGGTCAAGGGCGCGTTGTCGAGTTCTATCTCCAGCATCCGGCCGTTCGCGTTGAGCTGCGGGTCGTCCGTCAAATCTTCCGGCCGGGCGACCGGCGAGAAGGGAATCTCGATCTCTTCGCAAATTTGCGACATCTCATCGATGTCGTGGCGTTTCGTGATCTCGGCGACGATCGGCAAGGTGCGGTCGCGCGCTTTCACCCGGTCTTCGTTGGTTTTCAGGGTGGGGTCGGCCAGCAGATCTTGCCTGTCGAACTTCTCGCAGAAGCGGCGCCAGTGGTTGTCGCTGGTAAGACCGATGAAGATACGCTCTTCATCGGCGGTCTCGAACGTCTCGTAGACCGCCCAGGCGCCGACCCGGCCCGGCATCGGCGGTTGCGGCATGTTGGTTACCGCGCCGCCGACGAGATGCTGCATCATCAGGAAAGCCGTCGATTCGAACAGGGCGCTCTTCACGAACTGCCCTTCGCCGGTGCGCTCCCTGTCGCGCAGCGCCGCCTGGATGCCGACGACGGCAAAGGTGCCCCCCATGATGTCGACGACGGAGGATCCGGCGCGAAGCGGGCGGCCCGGCGGTCCGGTCATGTAGGCGAGACCGGCCATGTACTGCACCACCTCGTCCAGAGCCGGCCGGTTCTCGTACGGGCCGCTGAGGAATCCCTTGAGGGCGCAGAAGATTATCCGTGGATTGATCTTCTTGCAGTCCTCATAGCCGCAGCCCAATTTTTCCACCGTACCCGGCGCGTAATTCTCGATCACCACGTCGGCGGTCCCGATCAGGCGATGCACCGCGGCGCGGCCCTCGTCGCTTTTAAGGTTCGCGGCGAACCCGCGCTTGTTACGGTTGAAAGCGCCGAAGAATCCGGCGGCAAAGCCGTGCAGGCGCCGGGTCTTGTCGCCGTCCGGCGCGGGCTCGACCTTGATTACGTCCGCGCCGAGATCGGCTAGAATCAGCCCGGCGCTCGGCCCCATGATGGTTTGACAGAATTCCACAACTCGAATTCCATCGAGCGGCAGGGGGCGTGTCGCGGCATTGCTCATGCGCGCCTCTCCAGTCGGTTCGCTGTACGAAGGGCGGCAAAATAGCGTGCTAAAGCGCTTTCGGGTAGGGGTGTGTGACGATTTTACCTTGACCTTCCAGCGGGTCGAAGAGGTACGTGAAATTCGCAACAGGAAGCGGGCGATGCGGAATATCACGAAAATTGTAGTCCTTGTCGGTGCGGTTGCCTTGGGCGCCGCCGTATTTTGGTGGCAAACCGCCGCGACCGGCCCAACCTTCGCCGACGCGGAAGATACCGCACTGGTCGCGCAAGGTGAGGCAGTTTACGCGGAACAGTGCGCGTCTTGTCATGGCGCCCGGCTGCAAGGGCAACCGAACTGGCGGCTACGGCAGTCCAACGGCCGCCTGCCCGCGCCGCCGCACGACGAAACCGGCCATACCTGGCATCACTCAGATGCGCATCTGTTTCAGGTCACGAAATTCGGCACGGCATCCGTCGCCGGGCCCAGCTACAAGACCGATATGGCGCCGTTCGGTGGCGTCTTGAGCGATGCCGAGATTTGGGCCGTTCTCGCCTACATCAAGTCACGCTGGCCATCATCCGTGCGGCAACGCCACGCCGAAATCAACAACAAGCGGCGCTAGCGGCTGTTTTTAGCCGATTGTGGTTCAACTTTGTGCCGCGACTTGGTTGGCGTACACTCGATATGCAATATGCGCTCTCGGCGCATGGAATATTCGAAACAGGGGGGGGGAAGTCATGACCGTACGCGTTACAGCTGACGTTCAAGTTACCGATGTGTAGTTGGGTGCCTGACTACGCACCCTATGGCGAGGCGCGCCAAGCGGGCAGTGTTTTCTGTCTGCGCGTTATCGACGACACTGACTTGGCCGGGGTAATACCCTACCTACCTAAAGCTTCGTGACGCCGAACCTTCACTTTTTGCGCGATGAGTTCGCGGCGCGGCGGGCGCTAGCCTGTGCCGCAATGGCGGAAGACGGTCTCGACGGCTTGCTGATGTTTCGCCAGGAAAGCATGTACTACCTGACCGGATACGACACGTTCGGGTTCGTCTTCTTCCAATGCCTCTATCTGGGGGCCGACGGCGACATGTTCCTGCTGACGCGCGCGCCGGATTTGCGGCAAGCGCAACACACCAGCGTCATCGAGGAAATCGAGATCTGGGTCGACCGGGACGGCGCCGAACCGGTGCGGGACCTTCGCGATCTTTTGACCGCGCGAGGGTTGACCGGAAAGAGGCTCGGCATCGAATGGGAAGCTTACGGCCTGACGGCGGCGTATGGCCGCCGTCTTGAAGCTGCGCTGGGCGGAATTGTGGGGCTTGCCGACGCGTCCTATCTCGTGAGCCGTCTTCGGCTCGTGAAAAGCGCGGCTGAACTCACCTATGTCGAGAAAGCGGCTTCGTTGACAGACGAGGCGCGCGACGAGGCGGTGCGGTTGACACATGCGGGCGCGGACGAAGGCGATATCCTGGCGGCCATGCAAGGTGCGGTGTTTCGTGGCGGCGGCGATTATGCCGGAAATGAATTCATCATCGGTTCCGGGCGGGACGCGCTGCTGTGCCGCTACAAGTCCGGCCGGCGGAAGCTGGACCCTGAGGATCAACTGACGTTGGAATATTCCGGCGCTTACCGCCACTACCATGCGGCTGCGATGGATACGTTGATCGTCGGCGCGCCGCACGCCGATCATATCTCTATGCACGCCGCCGCTGTGGAGGCTCTGCTTGCCTGTGAAGCGGCGCTGCAACCCGGCCGGTCCCTCGGCGAGGTGTTCGACGCGCACGCCCGCGTGCTGGACGCGGCGGGACTTTCCGAACATCGCCTGAATGCTTGCGGTTATTCCATGGGCACGACATTCGCGCCGATCTGGATGGACTGGCCGATGATCTACGCCGACAACCCCGTTGAGGCCGCGCCCGGCATGGTCTTCTTTATCCATATCATCATCGTGAATTCCGAGACGGGGCTAGCTCAGACCCTAGGCCGGACGTCAATTGTCGAGGCGCAAGGCGCGCGTCCGATCAACCACGCGCCTCTTGAACTGGTCGTCGGCTAACGTTTCGGTCCGGCGCGGCCGATCAGCCACGCTGGCCCCACAGCCAAGAATGCCACGACCGCGATGGCGAAAAAGGTGTCCTTGAAGCCCAATGTGCTGGCCTGAGCGAGGACGACATCCGCGAGGTAATTGA
>CAYLTU010000028.1:0-30545 GCA_964386465.1 uncultured Rhodospirillaceae bacterium | reverse complement strand
TGTAGGGGCACGCAGGTGGTTCGAATTCGTTCAACCCGCCGTCCACCCCCACCCTAACCCTCCCCCGTCAAGGGGGAGGGAATAAAGTAAGCAGGTTCAATAAATTAGTCCCTTCCCCCCTGGTGGGGGAAGGTTAGGATGGGGGGGGGAACCGCGCTAACCCGGATTGAGACGCTGCGGGCTGGCTTGCGCTGCCCGTTGCCGCCACGCATCATTGCGCCACCTCCGCCATGAGGAAGGAAACCCGATGAAGAAGACGACGAAACTCCGCGAGATATTGAATGAAGGCAAATCTATCTTCGTGCCCGGCTGCTACAACGCGCTGAGCGCCAAGATCCTCGACCAGGTCGGGTTTCCGGCTATCTACATGACCGGTTACGGCACGTCGCTGTCGCTGCTCGGCATGCCGGATTGCGGGCTGGCGACGATGAGCGAGATGCATCTCAACGCGCGCAATATCGCCAACGTGACCAGCGCGCCGGTGATCGCCGATTCCGACAACGGCTACGGCAACGCGATCAACGTCATTCGCACGGTGCGCGAATATATCCAGACCGGTGTCGCGGCGATCCATATCGAGGACCAGATCATTCCCAAGCGCTGCGGCCATGTCGCGGGGCGCATGGTGATCCCGGTCGAGGAGGCTTGCGGCAAGTACCGCGCCGCCGACTACGCGCGCAAGGAGATCGATCCGGACTTCGTGCTGATCGCCCGCACCGACGCGCGCGGCGCCCATGGTGGCACCCTCGACGATGCGATCAATCGGGCGAACGCCTATCTCGCCGCGGGCGCCGACATGGCGTTCGTCGAAGGCCCGACCGACGTGGGAGAGGTCAAGCGGGTCTGCGCCGAGGTCAATGGCCCGATCCTCTACAACCAGACCGGCATCTCGCCGCGCTTCAGCCAGGACGAGCTGCAGGAACTCGGCATCGCGGTCACCATCGCGCCGGGCGCGACCCTGCGGGCGACGATGCAGACGGTCTACGACATGGCGATCGACATGCGCGACAACGGCCCGGATGCGGAGAAACGCTTCGCCGAACAATTCCAGAACCACCCGATCGGCGACTTCCACACCTTCGCCGGCTTCGACCAGGTCATGGAGTGGGAGCGGGAATTCCTCGGCGAGGAGGAACTGGCGAAATACGCCGATTCCGTCGGCCATCAGCCGAAAGCGGCAGAGTAGGGATACGGATACGATGAGCGACGAACTGGCCTATAGCGGCCTCAAGGTACTGGATTTATCGCAGGGCGTAGCGGGGCCGCATTGCGGCATGCTGCTGGCGCAGCACGGCGCCGATGTCGTCAAGCTGGAGCCGATCGACGGCGATTGGGGCCGCCGCATCGGCAAGCAGCATAGCGACAACTGCGCCTACGGCGTCGCCTTCAACCGCGGCAAGCGCAGCCTGGCGCTCAACCTGAAGGACCCGGACGGGCTCGCCATCGCCAAGCGGCTCGCCAACGAGGCGGACGTCATCCTGGAGAACTACCGGCCGGGCGTGCTGAAGAAATTCGGGCTCGACTATCCCAGCGTGGCGCAGGAAAACCCGACCGTCGTCTATTTGTCGATCACCGGTTTCGGGCAGATCGGCCCGAAGGCCAAATTGCCGGCGACCGACTCGGTGATGCAGGCCTTCTCCGGCCTGATGTCGGTGAACCGGGAATCGAACGGCATGCCGATGCGCGTCGGCATGCTGGCGATCGACGTCTCGACCGGCCTGTATGCCTTCCAGGCCGTCGCTCCGGCGATCTACCGCCGCGCCATGCAGGGCAAGGGCACATACATCGCGACCAGCCTGATGGAATCGGTCGGCGCTTTCCAGGCGGCCAAGATGATCGAGTTCGAGCTGGAGGGCGCGGAGGTCCAGTCGCCCGGCGTACCGGTCGGCACCTTCCAGGCGAAGGACGGCTTCATCAACATCAACGGCCGCCGCGACAGCCATTTCGAGGCGCTGTGCAATTTCATCGGCAAGCCGGAATGGGCCGTGGACCCGCGCTACGCGACCGTCGAGGCGCGCTTCGAAAGCGAAGCGGAACTGATGCCGATGCTGCGCGAGATCGTACGGGACTACACCGTCGCCGATCTCAACAACGCGCTGAACGAGGCGGACGTGCTGAACGGGCCCGTCAACGATTACGGCAAGTATTTCGAAGACGCGCACGTCAAGGAAGTCGATGCGATTTCCTGGTTCGAGCAAGGCGGCATGGGCCGTATTCCCGTACCGGCCCTGCCCGGCCATCCGCCGCTGCAACAGGGTGAAGCGCGCGGCCACACCCCGCATCTGGGCGAACACAGCCGCGAAGTGCTGCTCGGGCTCGGCTACGGCGACGGGGAGATCGACAACCTGCGCGACCGCGGCGCCGTTACCGTTCTCGACCACGCGGAAGCGGCGGAGTAGACGCCGCCGAAGCACTGACAAAGATCTTTGAAAGGGAACCGCAAGAGATGACAGTCGAATTCGCCGAAGAGGAGCGCATGCTCCTCGATCTCGTGGACAGGTTCATCGAGGACGAGCTGATGCCGCTCGAGAAAGCCGTCATGGCGCGCGAGGCGGCGGGCGGGCCGTGGGCGCTGACGGCGGAAGAAGAGGCGCCGCTGATGGCGAAGTGCAAGGAGTTGGGCCTTTGGGCGCTCGACGCGCCGGAAGAATTTGGCGGTTCCAATCTCCCGACCACGGTCATGATGGCCGTCGAGGAGAGGGTGCAGCGAACGGTTACGCCGTTCATTTTTCCGCCCGACTCGCCGAACCTGCACATGCTGATGGATGTGGGAACGCCCGAACAGAAAGAGAAATACATGCTGCCCTACGCCCAGGGCGAGATGAAATCCTGCATCGGTATTTCCGAGCCGGGCGCGGGCGGCGATCCGGCGCAGATGAAGACCCGCGCGATCCGCGAGGGCGACGAGTGGGTCATCAACGGCCGTAAGATCTGGGTCTCCAACGTGCCCGCCGCGGATTTCGTCATCCTGATGGCGATGACGGATCCGGACAAGGGCGCGCGCGGCGGCATCACCGCCTTCATCGTCGAAAAGGGCACGCCCGGTTTCAACATCGAGCGGGAGATTCCCATGCTCGGCGGCTCGCGCACCTACGAGCTGATCATCGAAGATTTGCGGCTGAAGGACAGCCAGGTGCTGGGCGAGGTCGGGCAGGGCTTCGCGCCGATGCAGAAACGGCTGACCGTGAAGCGGTTGCAGATGGGCGCGATGTGCGTCGGCATGGCGTCGCGCGCCTTGGAGATGATGTGCGTACACACCCAGCAGCGCGAAACCTTCGGCACAAAGCTGAGCGACCGGCAGGCGATCCAATGGTGGGTCGCCGACGGCGCGACCAAGTTACACGCGACCCGCCTGATGGTAATGGACGCGGCCCGGAAACAGGACCATGGCGAGGACGTCCGCACCGTCGCCTCGATGATCAAGGTTTTCGCCACCGAAATGGCGGGGGAGATACTTGATAACGCGATGCAGAGTTTCGGGGCCATGGGCATGACCCGCGAGCTGCCGCTTGCCATTCTGTCGCAAAGGGTCCGCCTGGCGCGGATCTACGAAGGCCCGACGGAAGTCCACCGCATGGTCATCGCGCGGCGGGTGTTGAAGCAGTACGCTTGATCGATCCGCGCGGCGGACCGGGCGGGAATAGCCGGGTTTTGGAAAAAAACGGCGCCGGCCTAATCGTCGCCGAGTTCGACGTAGCCGCGTTCGATCGCGTGCCGCAGTGCCTCGAAGGCGTCGCGCGCTTCCTCGAAAGCCCTGCGATGATGTTGCAGTTCTTCGATCTCGCTGTCCTCGAGCGAATCGCCGCTGGCTTTTTCCGTGAATTTGAAAGCCGCTTCCAGGTAGCGCGCGCGGAGGCGGGCGACCGATGTCGCGAACGGCATCAGGTTTTCCGGTGTGATTGGCGGAATTCTTTCGTGAATGACCTCCTGATTGGCCTCGCGAATGCCGCGCTCCACCTCTGCCAGGAAGCGTTGTTCTTCGATCAGTTCCTTCACAGCCATTGGCCTACCTCCAAATAGCGACATGCGAGAGTGGGGAAAAAAGGTCAAACAAATGTTAACAATAATCGCACCTGCGCGGCACTATCCATGACCTTTGGTATTAGTCACGGGTAATACCATGCCAACTGTAAAGCACATCCTGGTTAGCCTCGTTCTAACGTACCTGTTTCCCGGTACCGCCGCGGCACAGGTGCCGCCGTCGCCGGGCAAGGTTGGCGCTTATACCGAACTCCACGCCGCCGCCGCCGATACGTCGATCGCCGACAATCACGGGGTCACACCGCTCGAACACGCGAAGCGGCTCGGCTACGGAGCCATCATTGCGCTGTTTCCGAAGGATGTACGGTAGCGCAGTGGTTTGCCGCTCAGACGGTGCCGCCGCAGGGGCCGGCGCCGATTTCGAGCCGGGTCAGCAGATTGACGGCACGGTCGTTGTTCTGTTTGGCGCTGCGTTCCAGCCATTGCCGGGCCAGCGCGCAATCCTGCGGGACCCCGCGTCCTTCGAGATACATGGCGCCGAGAAGGAACTGCGCCGTCGAGGTTTTGGCCTCCGCGGCGCTGCGGATCAGCTTCTCCGCGCGGGCGATGTCCTGATCGACGCCGTTGCCGGACAGGTACAGCCAGCCGAGCATCCCGGTGGCTGCGGCCACGCCTTTGTCCGACGCCTTGCGCAGCCAATGGGCCGCTTCGGCGTACCGCTTTTTCTGCGCGAGCAGAACGCCGAGTAGCGCCGCACCCTTGGGTTCGTCTTGCTCAGCCGCCCGGCGTGCCCAGGCGAACGCTCTTTTGGGGTTGTGTGCGACACCGCTCCCCGTATGCAGCATCGTGCCGAGCAGAACCTGCGCACTGGCGTAATCCTGCGTGGCCGCCTGCTTCAGGAGATCGAGTCCCTTTTTACGGTCCTTCTCAACGCCTTGCCCGTTGATATGCAGAAGCGCGAAATAGAACTGTCCCGAAGGGTTGTCTTGCGCCGCGGCCTTCTCGATCCAACGCGCCGCCTCGGTCTCGTTCTTTTCGACACCGAAACCGCCTTTCAGATACATCAGCCCGATGACGACCTGCGCCGTCGCATTGCCCAATTCCGCTGATTTGCGGAACCATGCGCCGGCGGCATCTCTGTCTTTTGCGACGCCGCCCTTGCCCTTTAAATATAGCAGTCCAAGCAGCAGTGACGCCTTGCCGTCGCCGGCATCGGCTTTCTCGCGCAAGGCGCTTGCGATCTTTTCCCGCGATGTGTCGGAACCCGATTCGCGCAATGCATCGGCGATATCGGGCGATTTGCCGTCCGCTGCGGCGTCCGCGGCAAAGTTATCGCCGGTATCGCGTTTTGTCAGGACTGCGAGCTTTTTCTTCGCTTTTTCGTAGCCGTTTTCCGCCGACGATCGGTAGAGCCGCCTTGCTTCCGCCAAACTTCTTTCGACGCCTCGGCCCAATTCATACATGAGGCCCAGATAATACTGGCCGCGGGCATCGCTCCTGTCGGCCGCCTTTCGGAACAAACGGAAAGCGGTTTCGTCGTCGCGCGGGATTTCCCGGCCCCGGGCATAGAGCAGGCCGAGCGAAACCCGCGCCGGGCTATAGTCCTGAGACGCCGCCTCCTGTAGCCAACGGACGGCTTTCTGCACATCGCGCGAGACGCCGGTGCCATTGAGATAGAGTTGACCCATCATCGCTTCGGCAGCGGCATCGCCCTGTTGCGCCGCGTGTTCGATCCAACGTCTGCCTTGCTCCGGATCCTTGGCGATCCCTTTCCCCAGAACGTACAAACGGCCAAGCTGCCGCTGGCCGACCGCATTGCCTTGATCGGCTGCGAGCCGATAGTTGCGTAGGGCCGCCTGATAGTCCTGCGGCAGACCTCTGCCATGTTCGTACAACAAACCGAGCGTTGCTTGCGCAGCAGATAACCCGCTATCGGCGGCGGCGCGAATTTGACGGGCTGCCAGGCCGGCATCGCGGTCGTTTTGTTCGCCGCGAAGGAGCTGCAGACCGAACAGGTACTGCATGAGCGCCGATTTCTGAGGCTGCGCCGCGGGCGACCGTTCCGGTGATGCTGTCACGCAACCCTGCATCAACAGCGCAATGAGGCCCAAGAACAGGCCGAAGTAAACAGGCCGCATACGAGAAGCGCTCCGCCGGAAGGGGCCAAGAGCTTTCGACTATACAGCGCATTCGGCCTCGCAGGGAGTCGCGTGCGCCCGGTCGCCAAGACGCACGCCTTCGGCTAGCCTAACGACGGGATGAACTTTCGGGAGTGCAGGACATGCGGTTGAAAGACAAGGTGGCGATCGTGACGGGGGCGTCGTCGGGCATGGGGGCGGCAACGGCGCGATTGTTCGCGACGGAAGGCGCGAAGGTCGTTCTGACGGATATTCTCGCCGCCGAGGGCGCGGGAATTACCGATGCGATCGTTGCGGCCGGCGGTGAAGCGCGTTTCCAGAAACTCGACGTGACCAGCGAGGCTGATTGGGACGCGCTCGTCTCGGAGACATTGTCGGCGTACGGCCGGATCGACGTGCTGGTCAACAATGCCGGGGTCAGCGGCAGCCATCCCGATATCCTCAACACGGCCACCTGGGACGAGCAGATGAACGTCAACGCGCGCGGCGTGTTCCTCGGCATGCGCGGCGTGATCCCCAAGACGCAGGAAGCGGGCGGCGGGTCGATCGTTAACATCTCCTCGATTTCCGGCCTCACCGGGCAGCGCTTCGTGCATATGGGCTACAACGCGGCCAAGGGCGCGGTACGACTGGCGACCAAGGCCGCGGCCGTTCAGTTCGCGAGTGACGGCATACGGGTCAACTCTGTGCATCCGGGGCTGATGCCGGCGATGCGCACCTCGATGATGAGCGCCGATCCGGAGGTGAGGGCCAAGATGATTTCCGCCGTTCCCATGAACCGTGAGGGACGGGTCGAGGAAGTTGCCCACGCCAATCTATTCCTGGCCAGCGACGACGCGTCCTACATCACCGGCATCGAGGTGCCGGTCGACGGGGGGTTCGTCGCGCAATAGCGAAGTCTTTCAGTCGCCGAGCCCTATGGCGCGCGAGGGGGCGGCGATCAAGGCGGCGAGCTCGGGCCAGTCTTGCAGGCACCGCCGCGTTGCCTCGAACGCGTCCGCACATAGCCGGCCGTTTTGCCACAGATCGACCCCATCGACCGACAGGGTGTGGTCGATCAGCATCCAGCAGATTTCCGCCGGCGCGTAGGCGCCGCAGGTGTGGAAGTGCAGGACGCGGGGGTTGGTGAACACGGAATTCGACCACATGTCCGGGTCTTCCGCGGCCGGTCTCCTATAGGTGTTGCCCGGGTGGATGCCGGCATGGAACGAATGCACCGCCTCGCCGTCTATGCCGAACGTCTCGGCAACCATGCTGTAATGCTCCCGGATACGGTCAGCCATGGCACTGTCGCCCTGCAGGTTGACGATCCGTCCGTCTCCGATCTCGGCCAAGACCACGCCATCAATCGGCAATGAGGGCGGATCGTAAATCCTGGAGCCGGTCGGCGTCAGGAAACGGGCCAGGGCAACGAATCCGGAAAACTCGGTCGCGCTGAGCGGCTGCGGGACCCCCGGGGCGCCGCGGCGCCCCGAACTTTCCGAGGCGGCTCAATACTCGTCGAACATACGCTGCAGTTCCGCGCGGTCGTCCGTCTTGGTCAGCGCCAGCATCAGCAGCACCCGCGCCTTCTGCGGCGGAAGGTTGTCGGCCAGCACCGCGCCCGGAGGCCGTCTCGAGGGCACGTCGGCGACCCGGCCGCTTCCGGCGCGCGTGCTTTGGACGATGACGACGCCTTGCGCGTCGGCCCGGCCCAGCGCCTCGAATTCCGACGGCGTGACGTAACCGGGCGCCATCGCGCCGATCACGATCCCCTTCGCGCCCGCCGCGACAAGCGCGTCGATCACTGTGCCGTCCGCGCCGGCATAGGTCAGGCTGATATCGACGCGCGGCAGTTCCGTCAGGCCGCGCACGTCGAACTCCGTGTCCGGCATGCGGCGTCGTTCCGGCATCCGGTAGTAGGCGATCTTGTCGAAATCGGCGTGCCCCAGCATGCCAAAATCGCGGCTTTTGAAAGTTTGCAGGCGCAGGGTCGAGGTCTTGGTGACATCGCGCGCGAAATGGATCTCGTCGTTCAGTATGGCCAGCACACCGCGGCCGCGCGACGCCGGGTCCTTGGCGACCCGGATCGCGTTGACCAAATTCATCCCCGCATCGGTGCCGAGCCCGCTTGCCGGCCGCTGTGCGCCGACCAGCACGACAGGGATGTCGACCTTCAACGCGAGGTTCATGAAGTAGGCGGTTTCCTCCAGGGTCGCGGTGCCGTGCGTGACGACGATACCGGCAAGTTCGGGATCGTTTTCGGCCAACTCTTGGACCTTCACCGCGATCTCGAGCCATTCCGCCGGCCCGATCGCCGTGCTCGGCATCGCGCGCAGCCGGACGGGGACGACATCGGCCTGTTCCAGGGTCTCCGGAAAAGCGTCGAGCAGTTCGTCGACCTGGTACATCTTCTTGTTGTCGACATAGCGCACGATATCGAGGCTGTTCCGCCCCACGGACGAAATGGTCCCGCCCGTCCCGATCACCGCGACACGCGGTTGGCCGTTGGTCATTGCCTGTCTCCTATGCCGGCCGAAATTTCGGCAAGGTAACCTCTTCGGTGACATCGTCGAATGTCACTGTCACGTCCATGCCGATCGTCACCGCCTCCGGTTCGCAGTCGACGATGTTCGTCATCATGCGCGGCCCCTCGTCCAGTTCCACGATGGCGAGCACGAAGGGCAGGTTGTCGGCGAAGCCCGGATGCGGGGCGCGGTGGTTGACGGAGTAGCTGTATACGGTCCCTTGGCCGGACGCTTCGTTCCATTCCAGGTCGCTCGACAGGCAGTGGCTGCAGACGCCGCGTGGATAGAACTGATGCTCGCCGCAATCCTTGCAGCGCTGGATGACGAAGCGGTGGTCGCGGGCGGCCGACCAATATTCGGCGGTGTCCTGATAGGGCCGCGGCAGTGGTGGCAAGGCCATGTTCAGTCCCTCTCCAAAATTATCGTGCCGGTCGACGACAGCACCCCGCCGGTGCCGTTGCACAAGGCGATTTTCGCGTCCGGCACCTGGCGCGGGCCGCAATCGCCGCGCACTTGTCGCGCGCCTTCGATGACGGTGAAGATGCCGAACATGCCCGGATGGGTGTAGCTCAGCGCGCCGCCCTGTGTGTTCATCGGAAAATCGCCGCCCGGCGCCGTCCGTTGCCCGGAAACGAAGGGGCCGCCCTCGCCCTTGGCGCAGAACCCGAGGCTCTCCAAGGTCAGCAATACGGTGATGGTGAAGCTGTCGTAGATCTCCGCCACGTCGATATCGGCGTGGGTCAGCCCGGCGCGCTCGAAGGCCAGCTTGCCGGAGATGGCAGCCGCGGTCTGAGTCAGGTCGGGCATCTGGCTGATCATGCGGTGGGTGTGCGCCTCGCCGGTGCCAAGAACCCGGACGGGTTTCGATTTAAGATCGCGCGCGCGCTCCAATGACGTCAGCACGACCGCGCCGCCGGCGTCCGTGACCAGACAGCAATCAAGAAGATGCAGGGGCGAGGCGATCAGCCGGCTGTCCAATACGTCGTCGATGGTGATGCGGTCGCGCATGCGCGCCTTCGGGTTCATCGAGGCCCAATGCCGTGTCGCCACGGCGATCTCGGCCAGTTGTTCGCTGGTCGTGCCGTATTCGTGCATATGGCGCTGCGCCGCCAGCGCATAGCTGCCAACGGTGGACACGCCGTAGGGTTCCTCGAACTGGGTCGGGCCGAACACGTCGGTGGAGGCCGATACCGGACCGCCCTTGCCGCCGCGGTCGGAGATGTTGGTGCTGCCATGGCAGATCAGCGCCACCTCGCACAGGCCGGTGGCGATCGCCATCGCGGCATGCTCGACGTAGGTGACGAAGGACGAGCCGCCGATCGAGGTCGAGTCGGTGAAGCGCGGCGTGATGCCCATATATTCCGCCATCAGCAGGGTGGAGAACTGGCCGCCTTCGGTGATGATGGTGGTCAGCAGCCCGTCCACGTCCTTGACCGCCAGCCCGGCCTCGTCCAGCGCCGCCCGGCTCGCCTCGGCCGAGAGCTGGAACTTCGATTTGTCGGGCACCCGTCCCAAATCCGATTCGGCGACGCCGACGATGGCGACGTCGCGCAGTGCATTGGCCAAAACGACCCTCCTTCTGAAAATCCGACTGCACGCCATGCTACCCGGTCGCGGTGGTCGCGGGAATAGCGCGTCGGTCGACAGTGCATATTCAATCGATCATTCTAGGAATATGGGAAATAAATCGGTATTTTTATAGAATTATTGAAAACATCGACGTAAATTCCGAATCGTCCGGTTTCGGACACGCGCGCGAAGAAGCGTTTTCGGCGGAATTTGAGAGATAATTTCGATGAGGATTGTTGCGTTTCAGAAGGCCGGCGGCGGCGCCATTGGCGTACGCCGGGGAGATTTTGTCATCGATCTTTCGGCGGCGGCGCCGCAACTGCCGCAGACGCTCCAGGGTCTCCTGGTATCGAACGCGTTGCCTACCGCCCAAGCGGATGCTGCGTTCTTTGCCGGAACCAGTGTAAAGTCGAATTTCGTCTGCGCCATCGGATACGGGGATGAGACAGCGATTTTCGACCGCCTGCCGCGCCTCGATTTCGATCAGGCCTGCTCGATTCTGTAATTCTCCCGGAGATTTCCAATGGCGACGCCAAAACTCAAGACCGTCGTGATCATGCGCCTCGACGCGGCATGCCCCAGCCACTCGCGAACCGATGTCAGCGTCCGCGATACCGGCCTCACGATCGACGAGCCCGTGGAGCGCGGCGGCACGAACCAAGGTCCGTCGCCGACCGAAACATTGATGTCTGCGCTGGCGGCGTGCACCAACGTGATCGCGCATAAGTGCGCCGATAAGCATGGCGTTAGTTTTCAGGATTTCCACGTCAATGTGGTATCCAAATTCGACCGCCGCGGCGTCTCCCTGCAGGAGGAGATCGACGTTCCCTTCGACGATATCGAGGTCATGATCGAAGCGACCACGGATGCCGACGAAGGCGCTATCGAAAGGGTGAAGGCTGATTTGCCGCGCTACTGCCCGGTCTCGAAAGTCATGCGGCAGTCCGGCTCGACCGTGACCGACATCTGGACGATTAAGCGCACCTAACGGGCTTTATTCGGCCGCCGCATCGCCGGCGAGAAACTCCGATTCAGAGTTCTGAATGATGTCGGCCGTGCGCTGATAGTGCGCGTGCAGGTGGCGTACGGCTGCGTCGCTGTCGCCGTCTATGGCGGCCTCGAAAATCGCCTGGTGTTCGTCCAACTCGTTGCGGTGCGGGTAGCTGGCGGCGACGGCGAACTGCCGGTAACGGTCGGCCTGATCGCGCAACTGGGTGCAGAAGCCGTCGAGCCAGCGCGACCGCGCGGCGCCAATCAAGGCTGCGTGAAAGGCCTGGTGCAGCGCTTCCCATTCCGGATTGGCGGAGTAGGTCCGTTCCTTCGACGAGCGGGGAACCCGCGACAGCCGATGAAAGGCCAGTACCAGGTTCTCCTCCCAGTCGGTGCCGCCATGGGCAATCGACTCGCAGAGCGCGATCTCCTCCAGCCAGCAGCGCGTCCGCACCAGCTCTTCAAGTTCGGAACGGCTGACGTTTGCGACGTGGAACCCCTTCTGGTCCTCGCGCACCACAAGCCCGTCCGACGACAGCCGGTTCAGTGCCTCGCGGATTGGGCTGTTGCCGACGCTGTAGCGGTCGCGCATGAATTCGACGCGCAACTTTTCGCCAGGCGGCAGGACGCCGCTCAGAATGTCGTATCGTAGGCGGCCATATACGTCGCTGGCCAAAGTCGCGCCGTTGGCGTCGCGGCGTTCGCTCATTTCAGTTGGTCTCCCCCTCTCCAAATGTGCACGGTCTGCGCCGCATGATTCCATTATATGCTGGGATTCGAAGAAAAATCGAAAATTATTTGACGTAAGTCAGATTATTGATATTTTTAACGGTACGATTTTACGCGCCGTCCGAAACGCGAGGCGGCGTACCGAAATAAACAGAGCTGGGGGGCTCGAACCATGACCATGAATCGCAATCCGATACGGCGCGCGGCCCTTACTGGCCTCGCCCTGGCTTTCGCCGTCGCCCTGTTGGTCCAACCGGCCGCGGCCGTGGAGACCATTAAGCTGACCGCGGTTGACGGCTACCCGCCGAAGACGCTGTGGGTGAAGGAGTTCATCAATTTCTTCATCCCGGAAATCGACAAGCGGCTGGCCGCGAAAGGCAATTACAAGATCAAGTGGAATCAGGCCTGGTCGGGACAGATCGCCAAAAAGAAAAAGGTGCTGCAGGGTCTGCAGACCGGCCTCGGCGATATCGGCGTCGTGACCACCGTGTTTCATGCCGACAAGGTGCCCTTGCAGATGGTCGCCTACGCCACGCCCTTCGTGACCAGCGATCCGGGCTTGGTCGCGCGCACGGTCGACAAGCTGGCCAACAGCATCCCGCAGTTCAAGGCGGCCTGGAAGAAGTACAATCAGGTCTACCTGACCAACCTCGCCGTCTTCGACAACTACCAGATCTTCAGCCGCGAACCGATTACGACCTTCGCCGACTTCAACGGCAAGAAGATCAATGGTGCCGGGCTCAACCTTCGTTAACTGCAGGGCTTCGGCGCGGTGGGCGTCGGCGGCAGCAGCGTCAAATACTACAACAACTTCAAGACCGGCCTGGTCGACGGCGCCATGCTGTGGGCCGAAGGCGCGGTCGTGTTCAAGTTCGCGGAGGTCGCGCCCTACATGCTGCGGGCCGACATCGGCAGCGCCAATTCCAAGGCGATCACGATGAACGCCGACCGCTGGAAGAGCTTGCCGGACGAGGTCAAGACGGTAATTCAAGCTGCCGCTATCGCCTATCGCGACCATGTTTCGAAATTGGCCGCGTCTAAATCCGCGAAGGCCTACAAGGATTTCGTCAAGATGGGCGGCAAGATCCACAAGATGAGCGCGGCCGAACGGGCGAAATGGGCCAACACCATGCCGAACGTCGCCAAGGACTGGGCCGCCAGCCTCGAGAAGAAGGGCCTGCCGGGCAACGCGATACTGAGCCGCTACATGGACACGATGCGCGCCGCCAACCAGCCCATCATCAGGCAGTGGGACAAAGAGTAAGAAACATGGCAGGGGAAAACCCCCGTCAAGATACGATCCAACCTGATGCGCCGCCGCAAGGCGGCGCTTTCATTTCCCTGTTCGACCGGCTGGTCTCGGGCATGAATGGGCTGGGCACGGTCTGGATATTCGTGCTGATGATCCTGATCAACGCCGACGCCTTCGGTCGTACACTGTTAGCTGCCCCCATAGACGGTGTCATCGAAATGGTCGAACTGTCGCTCGTCGGTATCGTCTTCCTGCAGCTGGCGGACGCCGCGCGGCGCGGCCGCCTGACCCGGTCCGACGGGTTCTTCAACCTGGTCCTGGCGCGCCGGCCACGGATCGGGCGCTATATGGGCGCCGCCTTCGATCTGCTGGGCGCTGTGTTCATGACGGCAATCGTCTTCGGCAGCGTCCCATTGCTCATGGACTCGATCAAGAACGACTACTATGTCGGCAACGAGGGCGTTTTCACCTTCCCCGTCTGGCCGGTCAAGACGATCATCCTGATCGGTTGCGTGATCGCGGGTCTGCAGTTCCTGGTCTTCGCCTGGCGCTATCTGGCCGGCGGCGATGCGCGCCGGTCGGCGAAGGGCTAGCCGGCGATGGGCGGCGTCGAAGTCGGCATCCTGTCGATCGTCGTCATCGTTGGGCTGATCTATGCCGGGGTGTACATCCCGGTGGCGCTCGGCCTGGTGTCCTTCGTCGGCGTCTGGATCATTCGCGAAGACATTCAGATGCCGGTCAGCCTGCTTGCCCAGACGACCGCCGACGCCGTCTCCGACCAGGTTTTCGCGACGATCCCGCTGTTCGCGCTGATGGGGCTGGTGGTCGGCCAGGCGGGATTGGGCAAGGACGTCTACGATGTCGCCAACGTCGTCTTCCGCAAGGTGCGCGGCGGTCTCGGCATCGCCACGGTCGCGGCGAACGCGGTGTTCGCGGCGATTACCGGCTCGTCCATCGCGTCCGCCGCCGTCTTCACCCGCATCTCGGTGCCGGAGATGCGCCGCTACGATTACACCAAGCGTTTTTCCGTCGGCGTCGTCGCCGGCAGCTCGGTGCTGGGAATGCTGATTCCGCCGAGCGCGATGCTGATCATCTACGCCATCGTGACAGAACAGTCGGTCGGCCACATGTTCATCGCCGGCATCATCCCCGGCGTCATTCTGTCGGCCGCCTATATCGCGCTGATCGTCGTGATGGCGCGCGCCATGCCGGATTTCGTCGGCGGCGGCGAAAGCGCCGAGGCGGAGGCGCAAGTGGGGGAAGACCACGGCCTCGGCTGGATTGCCGTCAAGCTGCTGCCGGTATGCGTGCTGGTCGTCGTCGTGCTGGGCGGTATCTATGGCGGAGTCGTGACGGCGGTCGAGGCGGGCGCGGCGGGTTCCGCCGTCGCCATCATCATCGCCCTGCTGAAACGGTCGCTCTCCTGGCACGGCTTCTGGGAGGTGCTGACCGAGACCGGTTACATCACCGCCGCGATCCTGTTTCTGATCATCACCGCCTCGATGTACAGCCGCATGCTGGGCGTTGCCGCCCTGCCGACCATGTTCGGCGAGTGGATGCAGGGGCTGGAGATGGGTTTCGTCGCGGTGATGGTGCTATACGTCGTGATGCTGATCTTCCTCGGTACGATCCTCGACACCGCCTCGATCATCCTCATCGTCGTGCCCCTGTTCCTGCCGATCGTCGAGGAGCTCGGCATGCATCTTGTGTGGTTCGGCATCGTGACGGTGGTCGGCGCGGAGATCGGACTGCTGACCCCGCCGCTCGGCATTTCCTGCTTCGCCATCAAGAGCACCTTGAGCGATCCGACCATATCGCTCGCCGATATCTTCATCGGCGCTTTCCCGTTCGCCGTCACCATGCTGCTGGTGCTAATCCTGCTGATCGCCTATCCGGCGCTCAGCCTCGCACTGATTTAGGACCCTGTAAGAGGAACTCATTATGAAAGACGTCACCCTCGACAACATCACCGACGCGGTCGTCCAATCGATCGGCGGCACGATGGACGCGCGGCTCAAGCAACTCCTGACAGTATTTACCCGCAAGGTGCATGAAGCGGTTCGGGAGACCGGCTTGACGCAGGACGAGTGGGTCGCCCTTGTCGATTTCATGCGCCGCAGCGGTGATATCAGCACCGAGCAGCGGAACGAATTCATCCTGCTGTCCGACCTGTTCGGCTTGTCGTCCCTGGTAGATTTGATGAACGCCGCCAAGCCGTCCGAAGGGACGGTTTCCAGCCTGCTCGGGCCGTTCTACGTGCCGGGCGCGCCCCTGCTGTCGGTCGGCGGCGATATGATCGGCGACAATGACGGCGACCGCATCGTTGTTCAGGGACGGGTTCTGTCGGCCGGCGGCGATTCAATCGCCGGCGCCGAGTTGGAATTCTGGCAAAACGCCGCGAACGGGCTCTACTCCAATACCGACCCGGACCAGGACGACGACAATCTGCGCTGCCGCATGCTATCGGGCGACGACGGCAGCTACAGTCTCAGCACGATCCGCCCGATCGCCTACAAGGTGCCGGAGGACGGAACCGGCGGCGAGGTTGTCCGCGCGACAGGGCGTCACTGCTGGCGCCCGGCGCATTTGCACGTGCAGATCCAGGCGGCCGATCACAAGCCCCTGGTCACCGAAATGTTCAACGCCGCGGACGAATTTATCGAGGAGGACGCCGTCTTCGGTGTGCGCGCGCCTCTCGCCGTTCCCTTCGACCGCGACCCGACGGCGGAGGAACGCGCCCGTTTCGCCCACGTGGCGGAACCGTTTCACATGGTCGATTTCGATATTGTGCTGCAGTCCGCCGAATAGAAGGACGGTTGCACAAATCATCCGCAGAAAGACGGAAATTGAGGGAGGATTCAGGTATGAAGCTTACATCGAGTGCTTTTTTGCTGGCCGCCATCCTGGCGCTCGGCGCCACGTTTCAGCCGGCTCGGGCCACCGGTAAACCCGACTTCCAGGTTGTGCTGCTGGGAACCGGCACGCCGCCGCCCTTCATGCACCGCTTCGGCCCGGCGACCCTGGTCATCGCCGGCGGCAAACATATCCTGTTCGACGCCGGTCGCGGCGTAACGCAGCGTCTGTGGCAGGACAAGATACCGCTCGGCCGGGTCGACTACCTCGTCCTGACCCACCTGCATTCCGACCATGTGGTCGGCATTCCCGACCTGTGGCTGACCGGCTGGCTGCGATCGCCTTTCGGCCGCCGCAAGGGCGCCTTCAAGGTGCGCGGTCCGAAGGGCACCGAGGCGCTGATGGCGGGGCTGCGGCAAGCCTATTCCTGGGACATCAAGACTCGCATGGCCGATCAGAAACTGCCGGCCGAGACGGTCAATGTGGACGCCAAGAACGTTGCGGCGGGCGGCATCGTGATCGACGATGACGGCGTCAAGGTGACCGCCATCGAGGTCAACCATGGCAAACTGATCAAACCGGCCCTCGGCTACCGGATCGACTATGGCGGCCGCTCTGTGGTGATCTCCGGCGACACCAAATACAACGAAAATTTGGCCAACAAGGCGAAAGGCGCCGATTTGTTCGTCCACGCCGTCGCGGCGGCGAAACCGGCCCTGCTGAAGAGCGCCAAGTTCTGGAAGGTTATCCTGGCCCACCACACCTCGCCCGAGGATGTCGGCCGCGTCTTCACCATGGCCAAGCCGAAGATGGCGGCCTTTACGCATCTGGTGACCCTGACCAACGGCAAGATCAAGCCGCCGTCGCTGAAGGATCTCTACGATCGTGCGCGGACGACCTATGACGGTCCGCTCACCGTCGGCCTCGACCGCATGCGCTTCGTCATCGGCAAGGACGGCGTGACCGTCGTACCGCCGCCGAAGAAAATGAAGAAGTAGGGAAAGGGATTACGCGTCCAGCGTGTTGTCCCGCTCCCATTGGCTGAGGTGGCGCGAATAGTCGTTCCACTCGTCGGTCTTGATCTTCACGTAAGCCACCGCGAATTCCTCGCCCAGCGCGCCCTTCAGCACCTTGTTGCGGCCGAAGGCGCGGATCGCGTCGATCAGGTAGAGCGGCAGGCGGCGGGCGCGGACCTTGTGGCCGTCGGCATACATGTCCACGTCCGACCGTTTGCCGGGATCGGTCTTGTTGGCGATGCCGTCCAGCCCGGCGGCGAGATAGGCCGCCTGCATCAGATAGGGATTTGCCGCGCCGTCGGCCAGGCGGAATTCGAAGCGGCCGGGGTCGGGCGTGCGCACCATATGGGTGCGGTTGTTGCCGGACCAGGTGACCGCGTTCGGCGACCAGGTCGCGCCGGAGGCGGTAGCGGGCGCGTTGATCCGCTTGTAGCTGTTGACCGTCGGGTTGGTCAGCGCGCACAACGCCTCCGCATGGCGCAGCACGCCGCCGAGGAAGTTGTGCGACAGCGGCGACAGGCCCAACTCGTCCTTCTTGTCGAGGAACAGGTTTTTCTTTCCGGCCTTGTCCCAGACTGAGACATGCATGTGGCAGCCGTTGCCGGTGAGTTGCAAGAACGGCTTCGGCATGAAGGTCGCGCGCAGCCCGTGTTTCTCGGCGATCGATTTGACCATGAACTTGAAGAAGGCGTGCCGGTCGGCGGTGACCAGCGCGTCGTCATAGTCCCAGTTCATTTCGAACTGGCCGTTGGCGTCCTCGTGGTCGTTCTGGTAGGGCTCCCAGCCCAGCATCTGCATGCCGTCGCAGATCTCCGCGATGACCTCGTAGCGCCGCATCAGGGCCGATTGGTCGTAGCAGGGCTTCGGATCGATGTCGCGCGGGTCCGAGATGTCCGCGCCGTCGGGATCGATCAGATGGTATTCGGCCTCGACCCCGGTCTTCATCCGGTAGCCTTGCTTCGCCGCCGCTTCGACCATCCGCATGAGCACGACGCGCGGCGCCTGTTCGACGCTCTTTCCTTCCATCACAAGGTCGCCCGCGACCCAGGCGACGTCCGGTTTCCAGGGCAGCTGCATGACGCTGCCCGTATCCGGTATGGCGAACATGTCCGGGTGGGCCGGGGTCATGTCGAGATAGGCGGCGAAGCCGGCGAAACCGGCGCCGTCCTTCTCCATGCCCGGCGCGGCGGAAGCCGGCACCAGCTTGGAGCGCTGCACGCCGCGCAGATCGGTGAAGTTGAACAGGAAATACGCGATTCCGTGTTTTTTCGCGAACGCTTCCAGCTTGCTGGCCATGTCCTAATCTCCCCCTGTTGCGACCTCTGCGAAAAAACGTTGCCGACACCGTTTCACCCCCCATCCTAACCTTCCCCCTCAAGGGGGGAAGGGAAAACAAACCAAATCAAAGAGTTATTCCCTCCCCCTTGATGGGGGAGGGTTAGGGTGGGGGTGGACGGCGGCTCCATTGTCAATCTCGCAGAAATCTCCCTTTGTCTTCCTCCTCAGCCCGAACCGGGTATCCAGTCGGTGCCCGCCAGCGGCACCTTGGCCATCGCGGCGGCCTCCACGGTCAGCGCGACCATGTCTTCGGGCTCCAGATTGTGCACATGCGATTTGCCGCAGGCCCGCGCCAGGGTCTGGCATTCCATCGTCAGGGTCGACAGGTAGTTGCGCACCCGCCGCGCGCCTTCCTCCGGGTCGAGCCGGGCTTCCAGCGCCGGATCCTGCGTGGCGACGCCGACGGGACAGAATCCCGTGTGGCATTTGTCGCAGGCGCCCGGCCGCGTACCGAGCGCGGCGTAGTCGTCCTCGTAGAGCGGCGCGTTGCAGTTCAGCGCCATCAGCGCGGCCATGCCGATCGACACGGCGTCGGCGCCGAGCGCCAGCGCCTTGGCGACGTCGCCGCCGGTCCGAATACCGCCGGAGACGATGAGCTGCACCTTGCGGTGCATGTCGAGCTCGCGCAACGCCTCGACCGCGAGCCGCACCGCGGGCAGGGTCGGGATGCCGACATCCTCGATGAAGACGTTCTGGGTCGCCGCCGTGCCGCCCTGCATGCCGTCGACGACGACCGCGTCGGCGCCGGCCTTGACGGCCAGCGTGACGTCGTAGCCGGTCCGCGTCGCGCCGACCTTCACGTAGATCGGCTTCTCCCAGCCGGTGATCTCGCGCAGCTCGCGGATCTTGATTTCCAAATCGTCCGGTCCGGTCCAGTCCGGGTGGCGGCAGGCGCTGCGCTGGTCGATGCCGGTCGGCAGGGTGCGCATCTCGGCGACCCGGTCGGTGATCTTCTGGCCCAGCAGCATGCCGCCGCCGCCGGGCTTGGCGCCCTGCCCGACCACGACCTCGATGGCGTCGGCCTGGCGCAGCTGGTCCGGCGTCATGCCGTAGCGCGACGGCAGGTACTGATAGACCAGCGTCTTTGACGCCTCGCGTTCCTCCGGCGTCATGCCGCCGTCGCCGGTCGTCGTGCTGGTGCCCATCGCGGTGGCGGCGAGGCCGAGCGCCTGTTTGGCGTTGGCGCCGAGCGAGCCGAAACTCATTCCGGCGATGGTGATCGGGATATCGAGCTTGATCGGCTTGGAGGCGTGCCGCGCGCCGATCACCACGCCGGTGTCGCAGCGTTCTCGATAGCCTTCCAGCGGGTAGCGTGACATGGAGGCGCCGAGGAACACCAGATCGTCGAAGCCGGGCACGCTGCGCTTCGCCCCGGAACCCCGGATCGCGTAGATGCCTTCGTCGGCCGCGCGCTGGATTTCCGCGATGACGCGCGGCGGGAAGGTGGTTGAGTCTGGCGTGTCGTCGGTCATCGGTTTCGTCCGCTCAGTAGCTGCCGGCATTGTCGATGTCGAAATTGTAGAGCTGCCGCGCCGAACCGTAGCGCCGGAACGAACCGGCATCCGCATCGGCGCCCGCCCTTTTCAGCAGTGCCGCCAGCTCTTGCACGTGATCCGGCGTCATCTCTTTCTCGATGCAATCCGCGCCCAGGCTGGCGACCGATCCGCGGATATAGATCCGCGCCTCATAGAGGGAGTCGCCGAGGTCCGGGCCGGCGTCGCCCAGCACCACCAGCCGGCCGGCCTGGGCCAGGAAGGCGGCCATGTGGCCGACCGAGCCGCACACGACGATATCCGCGCCCTTCAGCGAAATGGCGCAGCGCGCGCTGGCGTCGCCTTCGATCACCAGCAAGCCGCCATGCGCCGTGGCGCCGGCAGACTGGCTCGCGTCGCCGCGCACCCGTACCGTGCCGGACATCATGTTCTCGGCCACGCCGGTGCCGGCGTTGCCGTTCACCGTGACCTGGCCTTCCTGGTTCATGCCGGCGCAGTAATAGCCCGCATGGCCGTCGATGGTGACCGCCACGGGCGTGGTCAATCCCGCCGCCAGCGCGTGCGCGCCGCCCGGATTGAGGACTTGGAACTCGCCGTCCGCGGCGCCCTGCAGGCGTTGGTTCAGGCTACGTACATCGGCCCGGGCCAGATCGATGACCTCCATCAGGCACGGCCCCAGCTGTAGACGGTCGCCGGTTCCGGCTCCCAGACCGTCGCGTCCGCGACGCCGGGAAGCTGCGCCAGGGCGCGGAATTCCGAGGCCATGGCGACCCAGTCGTCGGTCTCGGCCATCACGGCGGGCTTGCAGGCGATCGGGTCGCGCAGCACGGAGAAGCCGTCGCGCGTGCCCACGGCGAAGGTGTAGAAGCCGTCGAGATCGGCGATCGCCGCCTCCAGCGCTTCCTTGATTGTGGCGCCTTGGCCCAGCCGCCAGGTCAGGTAGCCCGCGGCGACCTCGCTGTCATTGTCGGTCTGGAAGGCGATGCCCGCCTGCTCGCGCAGCCTGTCGCGCAGGCGGTGATGGTTCGACAAGGATCCGTTGTGGACGAGGCAGAGATCGTCGCCGGTGTTGAAGGGATGCGCGCCTTCCGTCGTTACCGCGCTTTCCGTCGCCATGCGGGTGTGGCCGATGGCGTGGCTGCCGGTCGCCTGCGGCACGCCGAAGCGCGCCAGCACGTCCGACGGCAGGCCGACCTCCTTGTAGATCTCCAGGATGTTGCCCGAACTCATGATGCGCAGTTCCGGCCGGTTCGCCTCGACCCAGCGCCGTAGCGATCCGGCGTCGATGAGGGCGCGCAGGATCGCGTGGCTGGAAACCCGTTCCGCGGTGACCGCGACCTCCAGATCGCCCGAGGCGGCAGATGCAACGCCGTTCCAGTCGAAGTCCGGATCGCTGTCGTACAGGGTGACTTTCGCTTCGACGGAAGCGTTTTCCGTATCGCGATAGATCGCCACGCCGGCGCTGTCCGGACCGCGGTCGGTCATCTGTTCCAGCATCGGCGAGAAGAACGCGCCGAGCCGGTCGCGCAATGCGGGGTTCTTGAGATACAGGCCGACGATGCCGCACATGCTTTCGGGTTCCTTCGCGTGTTTCGGGCCGCAGTATGACCAAGAATCCCGTTTCGGGAAAAGGAAAGTCGGTGCGGCGTTCCGTTCAGCCCTGTTTGGCCGCCTGGATCGCCTGCCACACGCGCTGCGGCGTCGCCGGCATCTCGATATGTTTGACGCCGTGTTCGGCAAGCGCGTCGACGATGGCGTTGATTACCAGGCCGAGGGCCGGCGTCGTGCCGCCCTCGCCGCCGGGGCGTATCCCGTGCGGGTGCGAGCTCGCCGGCACCTCCGTGATCACGGTATCGATCGGCGGCACGGTGGTCCCGCGCGGCATCGCGTAGTCCATGAAGGAGCCGGTCAGGAGCTGCGCGCTATCCACGTCGTAATGGATCGACTCACACAGCGCCTGGCCCAGCCCCTGCGCTACCGCGCCATGCGCCTGGCCGTGCAATATCAGCGGGTTGACCGCCAGCCCGACATCGTCGACCGCCGTCCACGAAACGATCGCCACATGGCCGGTGTCGGGGTCGACTTCCACCTCGCAGACATGCGCGCCGTAGGGATAGCCGCCGGCGCGGTTGGTGATGTCCCCGGCGCTCGCTAGCCCGTCGGCCGACGCGGCGGCCGTTTCCCAAAGATCGACGCTGCCGCCCCCCGGTGCGCTGAAGGCGCCCTCCGCGTAGGCGACCGCCGCTTCCGGGGCCTGCAGGACATGTGCGGCGATCGCCTTGCCCTTGGCGATCAAGGCGTCGACCGCCTCTCCCGCCGCGATGCTGACCAGCCGCATCGAGCGGCCCGAATGCGAGCCGCCGCCGACCGAGACAAAGTCGGTGTCGTTGGCGACGAAGCGGACTTTTCCGAACGGGATCTGCAGCCAGTCGCAGACCAGCTGCGGAAAGCTCGTCTCGTGCCCCTGCCCGCTGCTCATGGTGCCGACGACCAGCTCGACCGTGCCGTCGGGGCGGACCGTCAGCTCGGCGCGTTCGCGCGGGATGCCGCTGGTCACTTCGATGTAATTTGCGACGCCGATGCCGCGGCGCAAGCCGCGCGCTTCCGTTGCCGCCTTGCGCGCCGCAAATTCGTCCCAGTCGGCCGCGTCGAGCGCGTCATCCATGCAGGCGGGATAGTCGCCGCTGTCGTATGTCACGCCGACGCCGTTGGTGAACGGCATCGCGTCCGGCGTGATCAGGTTGCGCCGGCGCAGTTCTACCCGGTCGAAGCCATGTTGCGCGGCGGCCAAATCGATCAGCCGCTCGATCATGTAGATCGCTTCCGGCCGCCCGGCGCTGCGGTAGACGGCGGTCGGCGCGGTGTTGGTCAGCACCGCGTGGCCTTCGAAATGAACGGCGGGAATGCGGTAGACGCTCTGCATCATCGACAGCCCCTTGCGCAGCGGCCAGAAATAGACCGTGTAGGCGCCGAGATTGAGCGTGTTGACGCCGCGCAGGCCGAGGAAATTGCCCTCTTCGTCGAGCGCCAGTTCCGCCGCGGAGGTCAGGTCGCGCGCCTGGTAGTCGGTGAGAAAACATTCCTGCCGCGTGGCGGTCCATTTGACCGGCCGCCCGACCCGCCGCGCCGCCCAGGGCATCAGGGCGAATTCCGGCGTGAAGGCGTTGCGGGTGCCGAAATTGCCGCCCATGTCGCCGAACACGGCGCGGCAATTCTCCAGCGGCACGCCCAGGGTTAGCGCCAGCCGCTCGCGGGTCTGCACCACGCCGCGGCCCGACCCGGCGCGCAGCGTGTAGTGGCCCGCGTCGTATTCGCCGACCACCGCGCGCGGCTCCATCGGGCTGCCGGTCACCCGGTGCACCCAGCTGTCGAGCGTGACGATGTGCGCGGCCTCGGCGAAGGCCGTGTCGGTTGCCGCTTGGTCGCCGACCTCGCAGGTCAGCGACAGATTGCCGGGACAGTCCGGCCAGAGACGCGGCGCGCCCGGCGCCATCGCGTCGCGCGCATGCACGACGGGCGGCAGCGGCGCGTAGTCGATTTCGACAAGTTCCGCCGCCTCGCCGGCCAGCGCCGCGCTCTCAGCCACGACCAGGGCGACCGCCTCGCCGACATAGCGCACGGTGCCGGCGGGCAGGGCCAAGTTCTCCGTAATAAAAACCTCGAACCCGTCCGGCAGGCGCAGTTCCGCGTCCGGCGGCCCGGCCCAGTCCGGATTGTGCGGGATCGGTCCCATGCCGTCCGCCGCGGCATCCGCGCCGGTCAGCACCGCCAGCACGCCCGGCAGCGCCAGGGCGGCTTCGCTATCGATTCCGAGGATTTCCGCGTGCGCGTGCGGCGACCGCACCAGGGCGGCATGGCACAGCCCGTCGGGAAAGAAGTCGCCCGCGAAGTGGCCCCGGCCGGTCAGCAGCCGCTGGTCCTCGGCCCGCGGCAGCGGCGCCCCGATCCCGTCGGCGCGGCGTGATCCCTGTGATGGCAAAACGGTCCCTTTCCCTGACGTAGCCCGCATTCAGCCTATCGGGGCCCGGCGGATCAAGGGGGCGGTGCAAGAATCGACCGAATTTCCGGCCCGGCCGGTTTCGTCTAGAATAGACGGGAACCGGCAGGGGGCGCGGCGTGAAGGAAATCAAGGTCATCGAAACATCGTTGCGCGACGGGCAGCAATGCCTGTGGGCGACACGGATGAAGACCGCGTGGATGCTGCCGATCGCCGAGCGGCTCGACGATGCCGGCTTCTACGCGCTCGACTTCATGAGCTCGATCCAGTTCGACGTCGCCGTGCGCTACCTGCGGGAGAATCCGTGGGAGCGGCTGCGGCTGATGAAGGAGCGGATGCCGAAGACGACCTTCAAGACCGGCGTGCGCGGCCGCAGCCTGCTGACCTTCCACATCATGCCGAACGACATCATCCGGCTCTGGGTCCAGATGCTGGTGCGCAACGGCTTCAAGAAGCTCAACGTCTTCGACCCGCTGTTCGACAACGACAACATCATCGAGACCTTGAAGACGGCCAAGGAGGAGGGCGCCAATACCGGCGCATCCTTCGTCTTCTGCGACAGCCCGGTGCACACCGATCAGGTCTATGTCGACAGCGTGCGAGATTTGCTGGGGCGGGTCGCGCTCGACCATGTGATGATCAAGGATTCGGGCGGGCTGCTGACGCCGGACCGGGTACGGACCCTGGTCCCCGCCCTGAAGGCGGCGATCGGCGATATCTCGCTGGAGATCCACAGCCACTGCCTCACGGGCCTCGCCCCGCTCGTCTATCTGGAGGCGGTAAAGGCCGGCGCCGACGTGGTGCAGACGGCGACAGCACCCCTCGCCAACGGACCCTCGCAGCCGGCGACCCAGACCATCGTGCGCAATCTGCGCCAGATGGGCTATCGCGTGCCGGTCGACGACGACGTCATCTCGGACTTCAGCGACCATATCGCCGCCGTGGCGCGCGCCGAGGGCAAGCCGTTCGGCGTGCCGATGGAATACGACGCCTACCACTACCGGCACCAGATCCCGGGCGGCATGCTGACCAACATGGAGGCGCAGCTCGCCGAAGCGGGCATGCCGGACCGTTTCGACGACGTGGTGGCCGAATGCGTCCTGGTCCGCGAGGAGCTCGGCTATCCCATCATGGTGACGCCGTTCGCGCAGTTCGTCATGACCCAGGCCGTCTACAACATCATGTCGGGCGAGCGCTACGGCACCGTGCCCGACGTGGTGAAGCAGTACGCGCTCGGCCATTTCGGGCGGTTGCTGGCGCCGGTCGAGCCGAACGCGCTCGACCGCATCGTCGCCAACGGCGCGCGGGCGATACCGGACGATCCGCCGGAGCTGGCGCCCGCGGTCGACAAGATGCGCAAGGATTACCCAAACGCCACGGACGAGGAGCGCATCCTGCGCTTCATGTACGAACCCGCCGACCATGTCGAGAAGATGCTGGCCGCCCCTCCGATCCGGACCGACTACGTCGCCGACGGCGAGCCCTTGGCGAGCCTGATCCGGGACATTTCCGAGCTGGAGCGCACCGGCCGCGTCTCGCTCAAGACGCGCTCGCTCAGCCTGGACGTGAAACTGCCCGGCTGACGCGGCGCCCGGAAGATCGCCCGATCCCGCTTGCCGCACCGCCGTCCGCCCTGAACGGTTAAGCAGGCCCCTCACCCTCCCACCGCTGTGCGGCGGGTCCCTCCCTCTCCCACTTCGCAGGAGAGGGTAAATCACGCGGTATCAAAACATTAACCCTCTCCACCCGGATTGGGGGGAGAGGGTAGGGTGAGGGGGGCGATGGCGCGACGTTTGAAACTTCGCGGAGGCTGCCTCGACGGCACCACCGCCCGCCTTGACAGGCTCGGCGCCGCGCCACGAGGATAACGCCCTCAAATGCAAGGGAGGGAAAGATGGCGCGACTTGAAGTGCTGGCCCCGGAGGCGGTCGACGATCCCGGCCTCCGCGACATGATGCGGGCTACCGGCGGCGACGAGATGTTCGGCGTCTACGGCCACCGCCCGGCGCTGTTCAAATCGTTTCTGGACTTCTACCTGCCGGCCAAGTTCGAGGGGCTGCTGCCCTTCGCGCTGAAGGAGCTGGTCCGGCTGCGCATCGCCGAACTGAACGACTGTCGGCGCTGAAAACTGAGCCGCGCACCCTCGGCGGGGGAGCCTGGTGAATACGATGCGCTGCTGGCGAAACTGTCCGGCGCGGCGGACCGCACGCCGCGCGAGGACGCCGCGCTGGATTTCGCGGAACGTCTGGCGGTGGCGCATGACAGCATGGACGACGCCTACATGGCCGGCCTGCGCGACCATTTCACGGATGCGGAGATCGTCGAGCTTGGCCTCGTCACCGGCGCCTTCCTCGCGCTCGGCCGGCTGCACCGCGCCTTCGACATCGCCCCGATGGAGGACGGGGCGCATGCGGCGTTTCGGGGGTGAGCGCCGGGGCCCTGGCTGCCCGCTTCGCCCGCGCCGTGATCGCCGCCCCGCGCGCGCGGAACGCATTGCGATCGGAAGACCGTCGCCCGGCCCATAATCTCACCACTTTCAGGAAACTATATTCGCCTTTATTTTTGCTTTAGGGGCGGCCGGAACAAGCGCTAGTCTGCGTGCGGCGGCCGGCGATAGCGGTCGGCCCACGCGATTGACGATATGGCTTTCTTGCGGGGATGTTGCGATGCGGTTGCTGGCGATCGTTTGCGGCCTGGTTGCGGCGCTGGCGGCGGGTCTCTTGGCGGCGCACCTCATTTTCGCCGACGAAGTCACCTTCACGTCGGCCCGCTATTATCAGCTGACGAACCTGCTTGCCGAAGAGAACCCGGAATACGACCTTGCGCTGAAGGCCGACCTGGTCCTCCCCGAGAAAACTAAGGACGTCATGCCGGCCTTCGTCTTCATGCATGGCTCCGGCGGGCAGCTGGGCCGGCATGATCGCTATTTGGAACTGGCCCGCGCGCTTGGTTTCGTGACCCTGCAGGTCGACAGTTTTGGCGGCCGGGGCGTTTGGTCGACGGTTGGCAGCCAGACCGAGGTGACGGCGGCGATGATGGCGGTCGACGCGTTGAGGGCGCTCAAATACCTCGCCGCGCGTCCCGATATCGATGCCGGGAAGATCGCGATAATGGGCAGCAGCAAGGGCGCGATTGCGGCGCTTTACGCGGCCTGGACGCCGATCCGCGAGAAAGTGGCCGGCGACCTGGATTTTGCCGGCTACGCCCTGCTCTATCCGATTTGCGTCACCATCGAGGACGGCAAGGTCACCGCGAGCCCGGTTCATGTCTTTGTCGGCGAGTTGGACAACTGGACGCCCCCCGCACCGTGCGTCAGGCAAGTCGAAACAATGAAATCGCGCGGACGGGATTGGGGCATCACGCTCTATGAAGGCGCCTACCACGCCTTCGACACCCCGCGCGACGGCATCCGCGATGTCCCGAGCGCCTACGGCTATGGCGGCTGCGATCTCGCCCTGCGCGCCGACGGAACGGATTACGACGCCGCTTCGGGCTACCTTCTGAACCGGGCCGAACGGCGTTTGGCGTTCGAGGCATGCGGCAAAAAGGGATCCGTCAAAATCGGTGGCAACCGTGCCGCCGGCGCCTTACTCCGGGATCTCGAAAAATTCCTGCAATCGGTGCTGAACCGGCCATAGATCAGATCGGGGTTTGTTGGAATCGCCTTTGGCGATCCAACAACCGCGTGAATCTGATCTAACTTATTGAAGATAGAGCACCGTCACAGGATTAGATGGAACCGTTTCGGGTTCCATCTAATCCTGATGTGCACTAAAAATTCGAGACTGTCTTTCAACGGTCCCCATACCGTTCCTGCCAATCGCACATCGTCTCGTGGATGCGCTTCGCGCCGATGCCGTCAGCCCAGTACATCAACCCGCCAAGGGTGCGGGGGGCGATGGCGCGACGTTTGAAACTTCGCAGAGGCTGCCTCGACGGCACCGCAGCCCGCCTTGACAGGCCCGGCGCCGCGCCGTGAGGATAACGCCCTCAAATGCAAGGGAGGGAAAGATGGCGCGACTGGAAGTGCTGGCCCCGGAGGCTGTCGACGATCCCGGCCTCCGCGAGATGATGCGGGCCGCCGGCGGCGACGAGATGTTCGGCGTATACGGCCATCGCCCGGCGCTGTTCAAATCGTTTCTGGACTTCTACCTGCCGGCCAAGTTCGAGGGGCTGCTGCCCTTCGCCCTGAAGGAGCTGGTCCGGCTGCGCATCGCCGAGCTGAACGACTGCCGGCGCTGACGGCTGAGCCGCGCACCCTCGTCGGGGGAGCCTGGTGAATACCCTACGCTGCTGGCCAAGCTGGCCGGCGAAGCGGACCGCACGCCGCGCGAGGCCGCCGCGCTCGATTTCGCGGAACGCCTGGCGGTGGCGCATGACAGCATGGACGACGCCTACATGGCGGGACTGCGGGCGCAATTCACGGATGCGGAGATCGTCGAGCTCGGTCTCGCCACCGGCGCCTTCCTCGCGCTCGGCCGCCTGCACCGCGCCTTCGACATCGCGCCGATGGAGGACGGGGCGCACGCGGCGTTTCGCGACGGAGACTGATCGATCGGCGCGGCCTTCCTCCTACCCGATGGGCCGCCTACGCGATCTCTAGGGGTCACTATCCATGACCTTTGGTATTAGCCGTCGGCGGCGAGCCACGCCTCGACCGCGGCGATGCCGGCCGACTTCACGGACGCCGGCGCGCCGCTGTGTTCGAAGGAATCGCGCGCCAACGCGGCGATCTTTTCGTCGTCGAGCCCCATCTTCTCGCGGCACAGGGTGAATTCGTCGACCAGGTCCGGGCCGAACAGCAGCGGGTCGTCGCTTCCCAAGGTGCAGGGTACGCCGGCGTCGAGCAGCCGCGGCAGCGGGTGGTCCGCTACGGACGGAAAGACGTTGAGATGCAGGTTGGAGCTCGGGCAGACGTCGAGGCAGATTTGTTCGCGCGCCAGCCGGTCGACGAGGGCCGGATCCGTTGCGCCCAGCACGCCGTGCAGCACCCGGTCGGCGCCCAGATGGTCGAGCGCGGCCGTCACCGAGGCCGGCCCGCCGCCGGGCACGGGCGCGATCTCGCCGGCGTGCGGCGTCGACATCAGCCCGGCTTCCGTCGCGATGCGGAAGGCGTCGGCGAACGGTTCGGGCGGGTGGCTTTCCTCGGGGCCGTGCAGCCCCAGCGCGACGATGCCGGGATGCCGCCCTTCGCAACCCTCCAAGCCGTTCTCGATCAGATGGGCGCCGTCGCGGACCAGATCGGCCGTGACCCGGGCCCTCGCGAGCCCTTGTTCGAGCGGCTTGCTGCGGTCGATCGCCGACATGAAGCCGATGCCCACGCCGGTGGTCCGGCTCGCCGCCGCCGCGGCTTCGAGCGCGAAGTGCCAGCCTTCCGCCTGACTGTCGAACAGCCGGCGCGCGCGTGCGTCGGCGCGTGCGGTGCTGTAGCGGTCGGCGTCGAAGGCGGGCTCAATCCACCAAACGCCTTCCGCCGCCGCGTCCTCGGCGACCTCCAGGATCAGCCGCGCCAGCTCGTCGGGCGTGTGGATGCAGCGCGTCGCCGCCGCGTACATCGCGTTGAAGCCGCCGAAATTGTCGAAATGCTTGCCGCGCGTGTCGGCGGGACGTTCGATGCCGTAGCGCGCGCACAGATCGTCCAGGGTCGCCGGCCGCATCGTGCCCTCCAGATGCAGGTGCAGGTGCGCCTTCGGCAGGGATCGCAGGTCGCGGCGAGGGGGCATGGTATGGCTCCGAAGATGTACGGCGCCAGTGTAGGACTATTTGGGACTGGCGGCTAAGGGGATTCCAGGTTGGATTGCCCAAAGCCCGTCTCATGGGGCACGCTGAGTCACCCCCGCCGCGCAGAAGGACCCCGCGCCCATGACCGAAAACGGCGATTTCGCCGCGTTGTTCACGCCCTTCGCCCTGGCGGGCAAGACGTTGCGCAACCGCATCGCGCACGCCTCGATGAGCACCCTGTCGACGCCGCTGGGCCGGGTGACGGAGCGGGAGATAAACTATCACGCCAGCCGGGCCGAGGGCGGCGCGGCGCTCAGCGTGACCGAGCCGCTCGGCATGATGCGCCACCAGGCCGGGCTGCCGCGCCTGCAGGTCTGGCGCCGCGACGACGCCGACGGGTTGAAACGCCTGGCCGACGCGGTGGAGGGCCGCGACTGCCGCCTGCTGGGGCAAATCCAGGACGCCGGCCGCGGCCGCCACTTCCCCGGCCGCAACCCGGAGGCGATCGGTGCCTCGGCGCTGCCCGACGACCTCTCCTGGACCGTGCCGCGCGCGCTGACCGCGGCCGAAATCCGCGCCCTGATCGCGGAGATCGCGGAAAGCGCGGCGTATCTGCAGGCGTGCGGCTTCTCCGGGGTGGAGATTTCCGGCGGGCACGGCCATCTGTTCCACCAGTTCCTCTCGCCGCATTCGAACCGCCGCGACGACGAATACGGCGGCGATTGGGACGGCCGCACCCGCATCGTGGCCGAACTGGTCGCCGCCCTGCGCGACGCCTGCGGCACTGATTTCATAGTCGGCCTCAAACTGCCGGGCGACGACGGCATGGCGGGCTCCATCGGCCCGGCCGAGGCCGCCGTGATCGCCGACCATCTGACAAGGGCCCGCAACGTGGACTATGTCTGCTTCGCCGGCGGCGCGCATGCCCGCACATTGGAGATGCACACGCCGGACCGGCACG
>CAYLTU010000027.1:27642-31866 GCA_964386465.1 uncultured Rhodospirillaceae bacterium | reverse complement strand
ACGACGGCCGGTACCTTCGGGTTGCGCTGCAGGTAGACGATCGTCGCGAGGACGAGCGCTGTTTTGGAGGAATTCCCGCAATCAATCTGGCTTTGATAGACGCGGCTCACCGCGGAATTCTCGTCGTCACACACACGCCGTTGATTGGCACTCATGATTCACCTCGGCTCCTGGCCCTTCCTCCCGATCGCTTCCCGGCCGCCGGCTCCCAACCAACATGTGTGGCCGCTATGCGATGCCCCCCTTTTTAAGGGCGCAAGGTTTCCGCGGCATGTCTAAATCGGAAAGTTTTGTTTCAATTGTTTCAGGGGGCGAAACAACGTCAGGCCGGACGCGGGAGACCAGCGACCTGGAAAACGGACGGCCGGGAGGGTTGAAGGCCCCTCCCGGCGCGCCTGGGATTATTCCGCGGCTTGCGGCCGCATGTCGTTGCGGTCGATGCCGGCCGCCGGCACCGGCGCGGTCATCGCGTCGCGGCGGAAAGGTTCGCCCAGTTCCTGGTTGAGGATGACTTCGATGAAGGTGGTGACGCCATCCTCCATCTGTTCCTTGACCGCCGTCGCAAGGGTGTCGCTGAGGTCCTGCTGGGTGGTCACCTGGACGCCTTTCAAACCGCAGGCCTCGGCGATCTTGGCGTAGTGGACATCCAGGTCCAGCTCGGTGCCGACGAAGTTGTCGTCGTACCACAGCGTAGTGTTCCGCTTTTCCGCGCCCCATTGGTAGTTGCGGAAGATGATCATGGTGATCGCCGGCCATTCGTCGCGGCCGCAGGCCGTCATCTCGTTCATCGAGATACCGAACGCACCGTCACCGGCAAAACCGACCACCGGCGTGTCCGGGCAACCGATCTTGGCGCCGATGATCGCCGGAAAACCATAACCGCAGGGTCCGAAGAGGCCAGGGGCCAGATATTTCCGGCCTTCGTCGAAGGTCGGGTAGGCGTTGCCGATGGCGCAGTTGTTGCCGATATCGGATGAAATGATCGCCTCACGCGGAAGCGACGACTGGATCGCCCGCCACGCCATGCGCGGGCTCATGCGCTCGGATTGGGCGTTGCGGGCGCGTTCGTTCCATGTCGTGCCGGGATCGTCGTCTTCATGATCCATGCTCGACAGTTCCTGCAACCAGCGGGATTTCGTCGTGGCGATGACGCCTTCCCGCTCACCGCGATCCGTATCGCCCGCGGTGGACGACAAAATTCCAAGTAATTGCTCGGCGACCTGCTTGGCGTCGCCCTGGATCGCGACATCGACTTTCTTGGTCAAACCGATGCGGTCGGCATTGATATCGACCTGGATTACTTTGGCGTTCTGGGGCCAATAGTCGATGCCGTAACCCGGCAGCGTCGAGAACGGGTTCAGCCTGGTACCGAGCGCCAGGACGACATCGGCTTGCGCGATCAATTCCATGCCCGCCTTCGAACCGTTATAGCCGAGCGGCCCGGCGAACAGCGGGTGCGAGCCCGGAAACGCGTCATTGTGCTGATAACCGCAGCAGACCGGCGCCGAAAGGCGTTCCGCCAGGGCTTTCGAGGCCTCGATACCGTTCGAAAGCACGACGCCGGCGCCGTTAAGGATTACCGGAAACTTCGCATTCGACAGGAGCTCTGCCGCCGCCGCGATCGAAGCCTGGCCGCCAGAGGGCCGCTCGATGCGAACCATCTGCGGCAGTTCGATATCGATGACCTGGGTCCAGAAATCGCGCGGCACGTTGATCTGCGCCGGCGCCGAACCCCGCCGGGCCTGCTCGATGACCCGGTTCAGCACCTCGGCCATGCGGGAGGGATGCAGCACCTCCTCCTGGTAACAGACCATCTCCTCGAAGATGCTCATCTGCGGAACCTCCTGGAAACCGCCCATTCCCATGGTCTTATTGGCGGCTTGCGGCGTCACCAGCAGCAGCGGCGTATGGTTCCAATAGGCCGTCTTGATCGGCGTCACGAAGTTGGTGATCCCCGGCCCGTTCTGGGCGATGCACATGGAGATATTGCCCGAAGCGCGGCTGAAGCCGTCCGACATCATGCCCGCATTGCATTCGTGCGCGCAGTCCCAAAACGTGATGCCCGCCTTCGGGAACAGGTCGGAGACCGGCATCATGGCGGAACCGATGATGCCGAAGGCATGCTCGATGCCATGCATCTGCAGAACCTTAACGAATGCTTCTTCCGTGGTCATCTTGGTCATGTGAGCGTCCTCTCCCTACCATTATTGGATGATTTGTTTCTCGTTGGTCCTTTTAGATTGACGTGAATCGTTGGCGCCCGTGCCACCGCTGTCCGCCAAGCTTCGGGCGGATCGGCGCGCAATGTCAATACGGACGGATCGTGTGCGCCAGCCCTAGCGCGATCCGCTGCCGCCTCGGGCCAGGAAACCAAGCGCCCCGGATCATCGCCGCGTGCGATTGGGCGCGAGTATAGGGCTAGATTTCTGCAAAAACTACAATAAACGAAACAAAATATTCCATATAGCGGAATTTAGCCCGTACTTGTGGCGTTCGGCACTCGAATGACTCTTGAGAGGCTACCGAGAACGTCTCTGGCGTCCACTTGCCCTTTCCGGGCGCGGTATAGGCGCACGATACACCGTACGGTGTACCAGCCATTCAAATCACATCGGATATCAAGAGACATCGAATATTCAGTGCGGCGCAAAGAAACGGTGTGTAGAATTGTGCGGAGAATTCATCCGGGAGGCTGCGTGACGCCTTTCGCCGGGGGCTATGCCCCATCGCGCGATCTCGGTGCCTGAATGGCGATTGCCCATTCCCCAGGCAACGCGATTGCGTTTCCATGAGGTAGTACCAATGAAAAAAGTTTTATCCGGTTTCGAGGAGGCGGCGAATCTCGTCAGCGATGGCGATCTGGTGGCTCTAGGAGGCGCCACGTTTCATCGGGCGCCGATGGAATATATCCGTGAACTGGTCCGCCAGGGGAAAAAGGACCTGGTGCTCGTCGACCGCGAACCGGCGATAGATTTCGACCTGCTGATCGGCGCTGGGTCCGTGGCCAAGGTGCGGGCCGGCTTATTGTCCTTCGAACTGCTCGGCTTCGCGCCCAATTTCCGCAAGAAATCGGAAGCCAGGGAGATCATCACGAAAGAAGGCGCCTGCCAGCCGATAATAGCCGGCTTCCGCGCGGCGGCGATGGGCATACCCTCATTGCCGGTGAAGGGAATGCTCGGATCCGACTTGCTGGACATCAGCGAAATCATCGGCAGCCAAATGCAGGTGGAAGACCCTTTCACCGGCGAGAAGCTGATCGCGGTGCGCGCGATCGAACCGGACGTGGCGGTGATTCACGTGCAGGCGGCCGACGAATACGGCAACGCCCGCATCGAGGGGCCGGTCTACGAGGATGTGATCAAGGCCAAGGCAGCGAAGACGGTCGTCGTAACCGCCGAAGAGATCATCTCAAGCGACGAAATCCGCAAGGATCCAGGCGGCACCAGCATTCCCCATTTCATCGTCGATGCCGTGGTGCATGCGCCGAACGGAGCGCACCCGTGTTCGTGCTTCAACTGTTATGAAACGGACTACGACCACATCCGTGAATATATCGACGCGGCAAACCATGACCGGTTCGGGGAATATCTGGACAAGCATGTTCACGGGAGCGTAGGCGCATGAACGAAAAAATCGAAACAGCGGATCTGATGATCCATGCGATGTCCCGGGAAATCGAAAACCACGATACCGTCCTGCATGGGGTTGCGTCGCCGCTTCCGGTGCTGGCGATGGGCCTCGCCCAAAAAACCCATGCCGCCGAAATGGCGTTCCTATCCGGGGCTGGCGGCGTCGATCCCGATATCGACCGCATCTATCCCTCGTCGTTCGATCCGCGGCAAAATCGGGACGCGGTGGCGTATTTCGGACTTCACGAGGTGTTCGATCTGGCGCAGCGCGGCGAATTGAAAGTGATGTTCCTGGGCTCGGCGCAGATCGACCGTCACGGCAACACCAACCTCAGCGTCATCGGTAGCATCGACAATCCCAAGGTACAGCTTCCCGGCGGCGCGGCTTCGGCTTTCCTGATGCCGATCACACCGAAAGTGGTGATCTGGAGCACCCGGCATACGCCCCGGACATTTGTCGAAGAAGTCGATTTCGTGACCGGGCAGGGCTACAACCACCGCTCGGAAGCGCAAATGGAAAACGAGATGACCGTTATCTCCAATCTCGGCGTGATGAATTTCCGCAACCCGGACCGGGTCATGCAGATCCAGTCCT
>CAYLTU010000027.1:0-27542 GCA_964386465.1 uncultured Rhodospirillaceae bacterium | reverse complement strand
AATCTCGGCGTGATGAATTTCCGCAACCCGGACCGGGTCATGCAGATCCAGTCCTTTCATCCGGGCCATAGCGTCGAAGAGATCAAGGAGAATACCGGCTTCGATATTCAAGTCGCGCCGGACGCATCCGAGACGCCGGTCCCAGGGGCCGACATCATTGACATGATCCGCGCCATGGACCCGGACGGCATCCGCAAAACCGAATTCGGATAAGGCGATCGGCGCTATGCGTCGACGCGAGCAGAGCGAAATCAAACGGCTGTCTCGCGCGGCGCCTGCTTGGCACCGTCGAGGCGATCACCGGGACGCTTGAGTTTTAACTCGATTTTTCGATCAGGAATCTAAAGACGCCATCATCCTCGCCGGATTCGACGAGGGTGTGGCCGGTCGCGCGGGCGAAGGCCACGAAATCTTGGGCGGAACCTGGATCGGTCGACAGGACTTCAAGAATATCGCCACCCTCCAGCGCGGTGATGGCCTTCTTGGCCTTGAGTATTGGGAGTGGGCAATTCAGCCCTTTTGCGTCGAGCGTTTGAGTGACCATTTCTACCTTCATTTCCAGTTCAATCGAATGTCGCGTTGGTGCCCTTCATCCGGGTTCCATCATATACCAAAGGTCATTATCAATGCTCGCTGATATTGTTCCGGTTTTCACGCCTTGCGCGGATCGGCGCCATCCGCCGCTACATGGTTTTTCGCCGCCGTCGATTTGACGAAGGTTACGAAACGGTTCACCCAGCGGTTCGCCGTCACATCACGCTGATGCATGAAGCTCGCCAGCAAATTGCCGATGACGACGCCATCATTGCGGCCGTCTATTCCGGTTCCTCGCAACACCCGATAGGCGTAGGCCGCATCGTCGGGGAGATTTTCCAGCGATGCGTAGTGAAACTCATGCGCGGCGAGCGTTGACGGCAGCCCATCCGTCACGGGCCACGGGCTGGCCCCGGTTTCCTCCAGCGTCATATAGCCCCGGCCGCGTGGCCTTTCGTGGACGACCGCATCGGCAGGGATGACACCGGCCATGTCATGCGTCTCTCCGCGCCACGCAATGCTCCGCGCCAGATACATCAGTCCACCGCATTCGGCATAGGCTGGCAAGCCGGCGGCGAGCGCCTCGCGGATCGACATCCGCAGGCTCGCATTCGCCGACAGGGCCGCCATCTGAGTTTCCGGAAATCCGCCGCCGATGAACAAACCGTCCGCGTCCGGCAAGCTTGCGTCCGACAATGTATCGAAAGGGACGAGAGTTGCGCCGGCTCGGGCGAAGGCCTCCAAATCGCCGGGGTAGTAGAATCCGAACGCCGCGTCCCTGGCCACGGCGATGCGAACTTCGGCGGAGGGCGCCGGCGTCGCATCCTGAACGGGTGCGTCGAATGCGGCCGCGGCGCTTGCGGTCGCGACAATCCGGTCAAGGTCGACGCCGTCGGAAATCGCGTCGGCCAGGCGTGCGATCGTCGCGTCCGCCTCCACCGCCTCGTTGGCGGGGATCAGGCCCAAATGGCGCTCGGGGATGGTAAGACCGGGATCGCGCCCAACGGCACCAAGAACGGGCAGGTCTGTATAGTGATTTAGCGCCGCGAGCAGCTTGCTCTCGTGGCGCGGACCGCCGACCTGGTTCAGGATTACGCCCTTGATATCGACCTCGCGATCGAAATCGATATAGCCGCGAACGAGCGGCGCAATGCCCCGTGTCATGCCGCGCGTGTCGATTACCAATACAACCGGCGATCCGAGCAGCCGGGCAAGCGCCGCGTTGCTGTCGTGTCCTTCGAGGTCTAGCCCGTCATAGAGACCTTTGTTGGCCTCGATCACGGCAATGTCGGCGGCGGCGGCGTGGCGCGCGAAAACGTCCAGGATTTCACCCCGCGCCATGGTGTGAAAATCGAGGTTGCGGCAGGGCCGCCCGGCGGCGCGGCCGAGCCACAACGGATCGATGTAGTCCGGCCCCTTCTTGAAAGGTTGCACCGACAGGCCGCGCCGCGCCAACGCGGCGGCGATGCCGGTGGCAACCAGGGTTTTTCCGGATGATTTATGCGCCGCCGCGATCAACAGATGGGCCATGTCGGTTTAGGCGGCGAGCCGTCCCTTGTCGCGCGCGCGCCACATCGCCGCCGCCGCGTCGCGTGCGCCCGCGACATCGTCGGCGCGGCCCAGCGCCCGCAACGCGATGGCGAGGGTTCCCGTGACCGCGGCCACGGCGTAGTCGTCACCGGCGTCGCCGCGCCAAATCGCCATCAGCCGCTCAACCGCCATGTCCTCGTCGACCGGCTGGCGCGACTCCGGCAGCATCGGCGGCCAGTCTTCGCTGTTCAGGATGCCGTCGCGAACCGACCGGACCTCGAAGGGTTTGTTGGGACGGCATTCGATTTCACCGCCTTCGCCCCGGAATACGGCCATTTGCTTCTCGCCGAGCAGTTGGGCCGCCACCTGATGGGTCTCCATATAGCCGGGATGGAAGATGCCTTGCAGGAAGCAGGGCGCGCCGAGCGGATTGAGCATGCGCGCCACCGTGTGCACGGGCGAGCGCAGGCCCAGTATCGGCCGCAATCCGATGATATGATGCAGCTTGGGGCTGAGCCGTTCGAGCGGCAGATAGGCGAAATTCCGCGCCACGATGTGCCGGCCGGCCTCGGCGAGCGAGCTCGCGATCGGCAGACCCAACGCTTCCAGCGTCGCGCGCGTATAGAGCCGGCCCGGCGTGTGCCCCTCGGTCCCGTGCATGAACAGCCTGACGCCGTTTTGCGACAGCAACAGGGCGGCGAGCAGGAACCACGGCAACTGCCGGCGCTTGCCGGCATAGGACGACCAGTCGAGATCAACCTCCGGCGCGTGATCGGGCAGGTCGAACGTCGCCCGCGCGCCGCGCACGAAGCCGGCGATCTCTTCCGGCGTTTCCTCCTTCACGCGCAACAGCATCATGAAAGCGCCGAGCTGTTCCGGCAGCACCTCGTCGCGCAGGATCATCGCCATGGCGTCTTCCGCTTCCTCCAACGTGAGCGCGCGGGACAAGGTCCGTCCGCGCCCGAGGATGCGCACATATGCCGCGAAGGGATGATCGAATTCCGTCAAAGTCCTGGTCCTGTCTTCAGGCGCCAATCACGCCACGTCAGCCAGATCGTCCGGCAGGAATCGCAGCAGCCGGAGGCCGATCACGACGATCGCCGCGGCCAACGCGACGCCACCGAGACCGAGGCCGAGTTCCGGCAGGCTCGGCGTGTAATTCGCCACCACGCCGTCGAAAAAACTGCTCCGCACCTCCATGCCGGGGAACAGCGTCAGCGAAAAAGCCTGGCCGCCGATGATGATGACATAGATTTGCGCTATCCCGCCGAGAATTACCAGTACGGAGGCCAGTGCTATGGCGTGCGCGGCCGGCGGAACGCCGCGCCGCAGCGTCAAAGCCATCGGCACCAGCCCACCCAGCGCTACCTGGCCGATCCAGAACAGCGCCGTGTAGATGCCGCCGTCGAGCAGGATAAACCGCTCCACTTCCGCATGTTCGGCGGCGTACAGGTTCGTCAGGTGTTGAACGGCGGAGAAATAAAGCACGATCGCCGCGAACAGCCCGAGCAGCCGGCCAAGCCTTGCGAGCAACGCGGCCCCGAGATTCCGGCCGCCGCCATGGCAGGCCGCGATCAGCGCCAGGATGTAGATCGCGAGGCCGAAGGACAGCGACATGGCAATGAACAGCGGCGCCAGCACGGCCGCGTCATAGGCTTCCCGCGCCACCAGGAACCCGAAGATCGATCCAGTGCCGGTCGTCAGCGCGAGTCGCCAGATCAGCGCGACCAGGCCGGCGGCGGCGGCGAAGCGGTTCATGCGCCGCTCCATCTGGAGCCAAAGATAGACCGCGATGATCACCAGAAAGCCTGTGTAGAGGAAGATATTCCAGGCGAAAATCGATTTGAAATTGTAGGTCGTCGCGGCGACAATCAGCCTGTCCGGCCGCCCGAGGTCGAGCACCAGCACCGCCAACCCGCCGACCAGCAGCGCGATCGCGAGCAGCCCCGACAACCGGCCGTGCGGTTTGTAGGCGTCTCGCCCGAACACGGTCCCGAGCGACGCCACGTTCAGCGCGCCGGACGCGGCGACGATCAGGAAGACCGCGAACACATGCGGCACGCCCCAGACGATCTGGTTCGACATGCCGGTGACGTAATGGCCGAAATGCTCCATCCGCCAGGCAGAGGCGAGGGCCAGGACGATCACGGCACCAAGGCCCGCGAGCAGCCCATAATAGGCCGCGCCGCCGGTTCGGACCTCGCTATAGGTTACGCGTTGCATTCGTCCCATGGCGGTTAGAGATTGCGGTAGCGGACCCCGGGCTCGGTTCCCAGGTCCGCACGGATACGCCGCGTCGCGTAGCGTGCGACGCGCTTTGAAATCTCGCTGTCGGGATCGCGCAGATCGCCGAACAGCATCGCCCCACCGCGATTGTCGGCGCAGGCCTCGACGCAGGCGGGTGGGCGTCCGGCATCTACCCGATGGACGCAGAAGGTGCAGCCTTCGACCACACCCTTGCCGCGCGGCGCATGTGGCTTTTGATCCTCCAGCGCCTCATGGACAAAGGACCGCGCCTTGTATGGGCACGCCATCATGCAATAGCGGCAGCCGATGCAGGTGTGCTTGTCGACCAGCACGATTCCATCCGCGCGCTTGAACGATGCGCCGGTCGGGCAGACATCGACACAGGGCGGTTCGGCGCAATGCTGGCACATGACCGGCAGCGACCGGCTGTAGCCGCTTTCCGGGTTGCGGATGTCCAGCTTGCGAATCCACTGGGCGTCGGTCGCGGGCCGGCCGGCCCCTTGCAGGCCGTTTTCCGTCGCACAGGCCGAAACGCAGGCGTCGCAATCCGAAGCGCATTTGCTCACATCGATCAGCATGCCCCAGCGGATGTCGCTTGATACCGCCGCATCCGGCGCGCGGGCTGCGGCGGGTCCGCCCGAAACGACGCCGTACAGGATCACGCCGGGCGCAAGCGTCACACCGCCGGCGGCGGCGGCGGCCCCGAGAAAACGCCGGCGGCGGATATCGAAGCCGGCACGACGTTCGTCATCGGTTACTTCCATCGGACCCTCGCAACGGCGTTGGAGGCCTTCGGAGCATGCCGGGCGGAAGACGGTTCGGAAGGCGTCGACGCATGGCACTCGAAACAATCGATCTTGACGGCCGCATAGTCGTGGCAACTACGGCAGAAATGGCGCGGGCTCTTGACGCTGACCGGTTTCGCTTCCGGCCCCGCCACGGCGTGACAGGAGACGCATTCCTTGAGGCTGAATCGTTTGGTCCGGATACCGCGGCGCGTTGTTTCGTCCCGCTGGTGCGACAACAGGTTCATATGTTCGCGGCGCATCAGACCGGTGTCGGCGACGCAATTCTCGCCCTTGCCCCTGGCGATTTCCGGTACCAGGAAATCGCCGTCCGCGCGCGCCGAGGCGGATGCGGCCATGAGGCCCAGCATGAGAAAAACCGCCACGACGCCGCGCATGGGTTACTCTCCCAACCCCATCTTTATGTAGCCGGAAGGGCAGACGTCGGCGCAGATATGGCATCCGATGCAGCGCGTGTAGTCGGTATCGACATAGCGCCCCATGGTCGAATTATCCTTTTTGACCCGGAACACCGCGTCCTGCGGACAGTAGATGACGCAATTGTCGCATTCGAGGCACATACCGCAGCTCATGCAGCGGTCGGCTTCCTCGCGGGCTTCTTCCTCGCTCAGGCCTTCGATCCGTTCGCCGAAATAGCCCAGCACGTTTTCCGAGGTGATATCGCGTTCCTGACGCAAGCGGCGAGCCTCGAATTTGAAATGACCGAGGAACAACTCGTCCGACGGCGCGAGCGCGACCTGCGAACGGTCCTCGTAATTGTGAACGGCGAAATCCGCGCTGTCGGTGCCGTCGCGCTGGACATGGTCGTATTCGCTCGGGCCCAGATCGGTTTCGCGTAGTTTCGACAGCAGGCTGAAGTGATGCACGTCGATTTTCGGCCGCCGGTCAGGATCGGCGCCGCGCAGGAACCTGTCGATACCCTCCGTCGCGACCGAGGCGTGACCGATCGCCGTTGTCAGAAGATGCGGCTTGATGACGTCGCCGCCGACGAACATGTTTTCGCGGCCCTCGACCCGGTAGAACCCATCGGCGCTGATCAGCCCCTTGCCGTTGTCGAGGTCTTCCATGCCGGTGAAATCGCAGACCTGGCCGATAGCGGCGACGACCAGGTCGCATTCGATGTCGAATTCCGATCCTTCCTTGACCTCCATCGATCCGCTCGACCAATCGACCTCGACCACGCGCAGCGCCGTTGCGCGGCCGTCCGCGCCGATCACGACCTCGACCGGCGCCAGCGAACTGCGGATATCAACGCCTTCCTTGGTGACGTGCTCGATCTCCATCTTGGCGGCGGGCATCTTTTCCACCGGGCGGCGGTAAACGATGGTCACTTGCGCGCCCTGGCGGTTGGCGACGGTGGCCACGTCATGGGCGGTGTGGCCAAGCACCACGTATTCCGGCCGCTCGCGTTCGCGCACCTTGCCTATATGACCGAGACGCCGCGCCACGGCGGCCACGTCCATCGCGGTGTCGCCACCGCCGATCACCAGCACGCGCTCGGCGGAATACCGCAACCGGCCGTGGTTGAACGCATCCAGGAAGGCAATGCCGCTGATGCAGTTGGAAGCATCGCCGCCGGGCACGGGCAGCGCCGTGCCCGACTGCGCGCCCGGTCCGAGGAAGACCGCGTCGAATTCCCGTTCCAGCTCGTCCAAGGTAATATCGACACCGATCTTGGTATTGACGCGGACCTCGACGCCAAGGTCCAGGATGCGCTGGATTTCGCCGTCGAGAACGTCGCGCGGCGTGCGGTAGCCGGGAATGCCGTAGCGCATCATGCCGCCGAGTTCTTCCTGGGTTTCGAACATCGTGCAGGCGTGACCGATGCGGCGAAGCTGATAGGCGCAGGCGAGCCCTGCCGGACCGCTACCCATGATCGCCACTTTCTTGCCGGTATCCGGGCCGGCCGGATGCAGCTTGAGCCCATGCTCAAGACCGTAATCGCCAATGAACTGTTCGACGGCGTTGATGCCGACATGGTCTTCGACTTCGTTACGGTTGCAACCATCCTCGCACGGCGCCGGGCAGACCCTTCCCATGATCGCCGGGAACGGATTGGATTCAGTCAATCGCTGGAAGGCGTATTCCTGCCACGGCATATCGCCGGGCGCTTTCTCTATCCCGCGCGCGATGTTCAGCCAGCCACGGATGTCCTCGCCGGCGGGGCAACTGCCCTGACAGGGCGGCGTGCGATGGACGTAAACCGGGCATTGATGGGAACGATCCGCCTGGAATATTTCCTCCTGCCACGGCAGATGGGCGTCATCCCCGTCCTTGTAGCGTCGGTTCGTCAGAAGCGTTTCGTTCATGGGCTTTCCGTCTCCTCACCCGTGGTCTGGCCATCCAGGACGATTGCGTTGCTAACCAGTTGATGCAGGCTGACGATCGCGTCCATCTCGAAACCGTATTCCGGCATCACCTTGGCGAACTGGCTTTTGCAAATCGCGCAAATTGCCGCCATGTGGGTAACGCCGCCTTCGTCCGCCGCCTGTTTGAGGGCCTGCATGCGCGGCTGCGCGCCCTTAACCCTCAGTTCGAGCAGGTCGTCCGTCAGCAGCCCGCCTCCACCGCCGCAACAAAAGGTACTTTCGCGGATCGTGTCGGGGTCCATGTCGACGAAGTTGTTGCAAACGGCGCGGATGATCGCGCGCGGGATTTCGAACTGACCGCCCGGCGCGTCGCCCATGCGCGAGCCGCGCGAGACATTGCAGGAATCATGAAAGGTCAGCGTCATGTGGTCGTTGGCCGATTTGTCGAATGTAAGCGCGCGCTTCTCGATAAGATCGTGGGTGAACTCGCAAATGTGCTGTGGGATCGGGTAATCCTGGTCGAGGAAGTCGAACGGTCCGGCCAGCGTGTTCAAAAAATTATACGCAACACGCCAAGCGTGGCCGCATTCGCCGACGATAATCCGCTTTACGCCAAGATCGCGCGCCGCCTTCGCGATGCGTTCGGCGACCAGCTTCATCTGCTCCTGGGAGCCGATGAACATGGCGAAGTTCGCCGCCTCCGACGCGTACGAGCTGATCGTCCAGCTTACACCCGCCTGATGAAACACCTTGGCATAGCCGATCAGGCCGTCGACATGGGGTTCGGCGAAGAAATCGGCACTCGGCGTGATCAGCAGAATGTCCGCGCCTTCCACGTCCAGGGGAAGCCGCACCACGACGCCAGTCTCTTCCTCGATATCCTCTTCCAGCCCTTCCAGCGTGTTCGCGAGCGCCGGTTCCGGCAGGCCCAGATTGTTGCCGATCTTGTGGACCTTGCCGAGGATCTCGTTGCAGTATTTCTGCCCCTTGCCGACATGGTCCATGATCTCTCGCGCGGCCATGGAGAATTCGGCGGTGTCGATTCCGTAAGGACAGAACACCGAACAGCGGCGGCATTGGGAGCATTGGTGGAAATAGCTGTACCAATCGTCCAGCACCGCCTCGGTCAAATCCTCGGCGCCGACGAGCCAGGGCAACCATTTGCCTGACCAGGTGAAATAGCGGCGATAGACCTTGCGCATCAGATCCTGACGCGCGACCGGCATGTTCTTCGGATCGCCCGTGCCGAGGAAATAATGGCATTTATCGGTACAGGCGCCGCATTTTACGCAGGCGTCCATATAGACCCTCAGCGCCCGCGAACGGTCCAGCAGTTCGCCGAACTTGCCGATCGCCTTATCATGCCAGTTCTCGACCAGTTCGCCCGGAAATCCCAGCGCTTCCTGATGTTCGGGCGCCGCCGGGTACGGTCCGGAATGCGCCATGGCGTCCGCAACTAGCGCCGGAATCTCTTCGCCCCGGTCGAGCGTCGGGATATCGAATTCCGCCATGGCTCAGTCACTTCCCGTGGCGGCGAAGGGAGAAACATGCCGCTTCTCGCGGGCGTCATCGGCCTGATTGCGGGTCGGGCTGAAGAATACGCCCGGCGCGTGCAGCAATTTACTGAATGGGAAGACGATCATCAGCGCCGCCACCAGACCGAGATGGGCGAGCAGAACCGGGTCGCCCGGCAGCGGCCGCCAGTCGAAATAAATCAGCCCGAGCATGAATGCCTTCAGCGCGACGATATCGGTGCGCGCGACATACTGGATGGCGTAGCCGCTTACCGCGATCGAGGCGAGAAGCAACAGCATGAGATGATCGGAAGGGCCGGTGATATATCGGATACGCGCGACGCGAAACCGCCGGAGCCACAGTGCGGCGAGGCCGGCCAGCATGGCAAAACCCGCATAAAGGCCGAATGGCTGGATCAACGCGACCCAGCCCCAAACGGGTTCGATAAAATATCGCAGGTGCCGGGCCAGCACGAGCGCCAGCGCAACATGGAAGGTCCAGCCGAACAACCAGATCCACTTGTTCGACCGGAACAGGCTTTCAAAGAAAACGACCTCCCGCCCCATGCGCAATACGACGCCGCGCGTCGTCACGGGAGCCGGAGTGGTCGGGATCTTCAACGGAGCCGGCGTCCGCGCATATTGCCCGATCTTAAGCGTCAAACCGCCGATCAACACCGCCGCGGCGATGTAGAACAGTATGGCGTAGACCGCTGTCAGCATCCAAAATTCACCTCCGCGACGCCTTATCGGCGGTCGGGTCGGATCAGATACAGCCGGTCGGTTTCGGCAATCCGGCAATCTTGCACGCCTGCTTCGCCGGTCCGTAGGGGAACAGCTCGTACAGGTATTTGCTGTTGCCTTTGTCCGCCCCGAGCGTCCTTTTGACCGCCTTGGTCAGGACGCGTACCGCCGGCGCAATCTGATATTCCTCGTAGTAATCGCGCAGAAAATTGACCACTTCCCAATGGTCGTCGCTCATTTCGATATTCTCGTCCTCGGCGATCAGTCCCGCCAATTCTTGGTTCCAAAGGCTGATATCGATGATATAGCCTTCCTCGTCGGCTTCGACGACGGTGCCGTTATATTGATAAGCCATGATTGGACCTCGTCCTTTCTTTCAATCGTGTAAAACTATTACTCACATCCATGCGTGCGATGCGTCGTGTTCCGCTACCAGATCGACGAATCCTCCGTAGTCGACGACGGTTACGCCGTCGATCAGCGGTGACTCGTTCAGGCCCCGCGCGGCGATATCGGGGCCAAGCGCGTAAAAGGTGATTTCGTCCATCCGCCCGGCGATCCGGTCGGCAAAGGCGGTTCCCTGGAATGCCGCGTAGACGCCGTCTTCGATCAGCAATACGGCGCTTCCCGAACCGGCCAGTCGTAAGCAGCTGTCGAGCGCGTTGCGATCGAACGGGGATTTATTAACGGTGTGCAGCATCGGTTGTTCCTCACGATTCCAGGATAACATCCTGGTTCGCCATAATCTCGCGCAACGACGCGGAGTCGATTACCTGCACCGGAATGACGAAGTCGTCCTCGGTCAGGCCCCGCGCCCGCATCGATTCCATTTCCACGTATATTTTTTCAACATCGTAATCGTCAAGCGCCCTATAGGTAGGCGAGAAGTTTTTCATCCCGATGGCGCCGGTGTCCTGGCCCTTCTTCAACTGATAGACACCGTCATCCAGGAACACCATGCTGACGTCCTGATCGAAGGCCGCGGCGACGAGCACCATTTCCAGCGATTCCAGCGCATAAATCGTGCCGTAGGGCGCCTTGCGGTTGACGTACATGAACCGCTTCACGATTTCCGGTCCGGATTCGTCGTCGTCTGGCATCTCGCTCATTTCCGTTAGTCTCCAAACACGACAAGGCGGTCTGACTGGATACCCGCCTCGATCAATTGACCGAGGCCGGAGATATGGAAGCCAGCGGCCAGCAATTCGTCCTTGATGCCGCGCCGCAGCGCCGCGGCGACGCACACGACGAGATCGAGATTGTGCTTCTCGGCCAATTCCGACCAAAGCTTGACCAAATTGCGGTCGTCTGTTTGCGGTTCGGACAGCTTGTTCGCGTTGTTCACGCCGTCATGGTAGAAAAAGACACGGAATATCTCGTGCCCTTTTTCCAGCGCCGCTTCGGTAAAGCGGTAGGCGGAGTCCGACGCTTGATGCGTGAACGGGCCTTCATTGACCAAAATGCCGAACTTCATTCAGTTTTCCCCGTCAAAAGCGGATGTGTGTGGAAGCGTTCAGGCTTTGCCGCCCGCCGCTCCAATCGTCGAGATGGTGCTTGGTGAACGCCAGGCCGGTTATATCGAAGAATCGGGCCCAACCGATCCGCTCGATCCATTCGCCCATGCGTTCCCATGATTTCGCGTTTTCCTTGTAGGCGTAGAGAATCGACTTCACGATTTCGTTCACCTCCGGCCAGCGCGGCGGATTGTTCGGCAGGCCGGCGACCACGAGCTTGTGAAAAGTCGGCTTGCTGCGCGCGTTGGAATGTTTGCCGCCAACCCAGATCGCCAGCCTAGTCGAATCCGGACCGTTGATCTGCATCGGCGGGCACGGCGGATAACAGGCGCCGCAGCAGATGCACTTTTTCTCGTCGATCTCGAGAGACGGCTTGCCGTTGACCATCGCCGGACGGATCGCCGCCACCGGGCAACGCGCGACCACCGCCGGGCGTTCGCACACATTGGCGATCAAATCGTGATTGATGCGCGGCGGCTTCGCGTATTGAACGTTGATAGCGATGTCGCCCTGGCCGCCGCAGTTGATCTGGCAGCACGAAGTGGTGATGCGCACCCGGTTCGGCATTTCCTCATGGGTGAACTCGTGATGCAGATCGTCCATCAGCGCCTTGACCACGCCCGAAGCATCGGTGCCGGGAATATCGCAATGCAGCCAGCCCTGTGTGTGGGAGATCATCGATACGGAATTGCCGGTGCCGCCGACGGGAAAGCCCTCGCCTTCCAATTCGTTGATCAGCGGCGCGACTTGCGCTTCGGTGCTGACCATGAACTCGATATTGCTGCGCGACGTGAAACGGACATGCCCCTCGGCGAACTCGTCGGCGATGTCGCAAAGCTTGCGGATCGTGTACACGTCCATTTGACGCTGGGTGCCGGCTCGCACGGTCCAGATTTCGTCGCCGCCATGCGCTACATGGTGCAGCACGCCCGGGCGCAGCCGGTCATGCCAGTCCCACTGTCCGTAATTCTTTTTCATTACCGGATGCATATGCGGGAACGGATCCATGACTCCGGTTTCGTCGGGCCGGCGCGGTTGCGTTTGTTCGCTCATCCTGCGTCTCCTCGCGTTTCCGCGGTCATTCGGCCGATACGGCGGAGGATTTGCCCGCCTTGCGCTCGTGCCACTTCGCCGCTTCCTCATCCCAGTCGTCGGTGCGGACGAAGGAGCTGGTGCGGGGATGGTTGACCATGTTCGGATCGACCTCGACGCCGATCGCCTCGAGGAAATTCGCGAGGCCGATGCGGTCTATCGTCTCGCCGACCCTCTCGTGCTCCAGGGCGTTTTCGGCGAAGAAATCGATCACCGTTTCCCCCAGTTCCTGGAGCTGTTCGAAATCCTCGTCGGTTTCCAGCCGCATGAACGGGATGATCACGGTGCCCATCAGATCGCCGATCTTCAGAGAACGCTTGCCGCCGATCAGTATCGTGGCGCCGCGTTCCTTGCCCGGCGACAGCGCCTTGGTCATGACGTTGATGCAATGCATGCAGCGCACGCAGCTTTCGTTGTCGATGTCCAGCGTGTCGTCGTCGTTCAGGCTGAGCGCCCGCGACGGGCAGTTGGCGATGACCGAATCGATCATTTCCTTGCGGCCGGCCTTGGCGACGAACTTCTTGACCTCTTCCTGGTCGACTTGAATTTCGTCGCGCCAGGTTCCGATCACCGCGAAATCGGATCGATGGATGGAATTGACGCAATCGTTCGGACAGCCGGAGAACTTGAACTTGAACTTGTAGGGCAGCGCCGGGCGGTGCATTTCGTCCAGGAAAGCGTTGATGATTCCGCGATGGGCGCGGATTTCGTCGTAGCAGGACTGTTCGCAGCGTGCGTGGCCGACGCAGCTCATCGAAGTGCGCAGGGCCGGGCCCGCGCCGCCGAGGTCGAACCCGGCCTTGTTCAGGTCATCGAACGCCTTCTGGGTATTTTCCGTCGTGCAGCCCTGGAACATGATATCGCCGCTCTGCCCATGCAGGGCGATCAGCCCGGATCCGTGCTCCGACCAGATGTCGCACATCTTGCGCAACAGGTCGGTGGAGTAATGCATACCCGCCGGCGGCTGCACGCGCAGGGTGTGGAACTCGGAAGATTCGGGATAGTCCTCGGCGACTTCGGAAAACCGCGGAATGATGCCCCCACCATAACCGTATACGCTGAGCGTTCCGCCCTTCCAGTAGCCGGTCCGGGTCTCGTAGGAATGCTCCAACTGACCCACCAGATCCTTCATCATGCCGGCGTACGGCTTGCCCTCGTCACCCGCGAGGCGTTTCAGACCCGTCACGAAGCTCGGCCAGGGGCCGTCCTCGAGATCGTCGAGCATTGGCGAATCGTGCTGTTCCTTCGACATGAACTTCCCTTTTGTGTCGTCTTTCCTCTGCGTGCCCCTGCGCTCGGCGGCCCTATCGCGGCATGATTATACTACGAAATCATAACTCATATTCGAAAACCATGATATAGTGGCCGACCAATTCGAATCCAGTGAATTATCCAACCAGAATTTTGGGGTTTGGACCACCGAATACGGTTTCGCTGACGACGCATGCGGCCGGACTTGTCACCAGCGCGCCGAAATCATCTTTTTTCCTCAGTTACGATAAACGTTGACTGCAGAGGCCGAACAACCAATTTCAGTGCGATCCACGCGGCCCGCGAGGCGTAATGAAGGCAATGAACGAACAATTTACACCGACCGACGGTTCAGACGCAGGGTGCAAAAGCCTGCGCGCGACGATCGAGCAATGCGACACAGCGTCCTATCGGCGTTGGCGCGACGCCAAACTGGCGCGGATGCCCCGGTACGCTGAAGAACTGATCGTCGAAATCGGAGGGCTGAAGGATGTGGGATCGTCGGAATTCGAGGCGCTTCATGACCGCGTCCGACGCGCCAACATGGCGATTTATGCCTGCCGCGACCGAACCGTCGACCGGACGGCGATTCGCACTTTTGCCGCCGGTTTCGGGTTGCGCCGGATCGACCATCACCTGTGCGCCGATGAGAGCGGCGTCACGGCGCTCAAAGTCGCAACCGAGGGCCTGCGTACCGCGTACATCCCCTATTCGAACCGGGGGCTAAGCTGGCATACCGACGGCTATTACAATACGGAGACCGATCGGATCCACGCGATCGTATTGCACTGCGTGCGCGACGCCGCCGAAGGCGGCGGCAACGCCCTACTCGACCCTGAGATCGCCTATATCTTGTTGCGCGACGCGAACCCCGATTTTACCCTCGCCCTGACGCATCCAAATTGCATGACAATTCCGGCCAACCATGAATTCGGCCGCGAAATCCGACCGGCCCGGCATGGACCCGTTTTCTCCTTCGACGCCGCGACGGGTGCGTTGCACATGCGTTATACCGCGCGAAAGAAAAACGTCATATGGCGGGACGACGCGACGACCCGGGCAGCGGTCGCGTTTCTGAACGATCTTCTGGCCGACGAAGACGGCCCGATTCTGCGCCATCGCCTGCTGCCGGGACAGGGGATTATTTCCAACAACGTGCTTCACAATCGCACCGCGTTCGTCCATGACCCGGCGCGCGAACGCCTCCTCTACCGCGCCCGGTATTTCGACCGGCTGTACGACACTATCGATTAGGAACGCCATGCTCGACCTCAGCGACCTCATCATTCAGAATCCGCAGATCAACAGCTTCAATGAACTGCTGACGGAAGTGCGCCGACGCGCCTCGGCGGGCGAAATCCACCTGCAGTTCGATATCAAGCCGGATTACCGCGACACGCCCAGGAATTGGCAGTGGGTAATCGAAACCGCCTTCTATCAAGGCACGCGATGAGCGAGGAAACCGTCGCTCCCCTGGCCGAGATCGCCGCCCCCTACGGCCGCGAAGTCGTGTTGCAGGACGTAACGCACGAAAGCGGCATGCGCATGCTGCGGCTGCGCATCCGCGAAGGGCACCGCTTCACGATCATGGATCTGGATGCCGACACCGCCACCCTCTTGGCCCGGGCGATGCAAGACTGGGCCGCCGAAGTGGCAGAATCCGAATAATGGACCACCTACCGGTATTTCTCACCGTGAAGGGGCGCCGCGTGGTTGTCGCGGGGGGCGGATTGCAGGCGGCGCGAAAGGTGGATCTGTTGGTCCGGGCCGGCTGTAGGCCGGTTGTCATCGCACCAACGCTGGACGTGGAGCTGGCGAGGTTCGCGGGTCGAGGCGATATCGAACACCGTGCGGGACCGGTCACGGCGGAAGATTTGGCTGGCTGCGCGATCGCGATCGGCGCATCGGATGACAGCGCGGTCAACCGGCGCCTGCACGCGCTGGCGACGGCAGCCGGCGTACCGGTCAACATTGTCGACCAACCCGCGCTGTGCGACTTCATTCTGCCGGCGCTGGTCGATCGCGCCCCCGTGCTGGTGGCGGTGTCGAGCGGCGGGGCGGCGCCGCTGCTGACCCGGGCGCTGAAGGCGCGGTTCGAGACCATGATCCCGTCCGCCTATGGGGGACTTGCCGAGTTCGCCGGCGAATACCGCGACCGCGTCAAGCGGGCGTTACCGGATTCCGGCGCGCGGCGCCGCTTCTGGGAGGAAGTGATCGGCGGCCCGATCGCCGAACAACTATTTTCCGGCCAAAAAGACACGGCAAAGTCATTGTTGGAGCGGCGGTTGAAGGAAAGCGGCGGCAAGCCGGTCGGTGAGGTCTACCTGGTAGGCGCAGGGCCGGGCGATCCGGATCTGCTTACCTTCCGCGCACTCCGGTTGATGCAGCAGGCCGACGTGGTGCTGTACGACAGGTTGATCGGCGACGGCGTCCTCAACCTGGTCCGCCGCGACGCCGAGCGTGTCTTTGTCGGCAAGCAACCCAAGAACCACACCGTGGCGCAGGATGAGATCGGCGAAATGCTGGTGCGCCTCGCCAGCCAAGGCAAACGTGTGCTGCGCCTGAAGGGCGGCGATCCGTTCATCTTCGGGCGCGGCGGCGAGGAGATCGAAGCGCTGGCGCGCGAGGGCATCGCCTTCCAGGTCGTGCCGGGCGTGACTGCCGCTTCGGGCTGCGCCGCCTATGCGGGCATACCGCTGACCCACCGCGATCACGCACAGTCATGCGTGTTCGTCACCGGTCACGCGAAGGAAGGCCCTCCCGACCTCGACTGGCACGCGCTGATCCAGCCGAGACAGACCATAGTCGTCTATATGGGTCTGTCCTCGCTCAATGGGATCACCGACGCCTATATCGCCCATGGCGGCGACGGCGACACACCGGCCGCCGTGGTCGAAAACGGCACCAGGCCTGATCAACGCGTCCTCACCGGAACCGTCGGTACCCTGCCCGCTGCGGCGGCAGAGGCCGGCCTTCAGGCTCCCGCCTTGATCATCATTGGCGGCGTCGTCACCTTGCGCGAAGGTCTCAATTGGTATGCCGGCATCAGGCGAACACCCGCCGACGAGGCAACCCGGGCCAAAACCCCGCTGCCCATCATTGCCAGCGAAGAAGTGTGGGATGGTTGATTAGGTAGCCTGGATTTTAGACGGCCGGCGGATAGCGATGTTTGAGGCCGATCCGCTCTAATGAGTATGTGGTTGATCGCCGGGTGTTCGAATGACGGCGGCATGTTCGTGGTCATGACCGCTGAAGGCGATGACAATCGAATAGACACCTATCAAAACCACGACGGCGCCGGCAATCCGACGCATGACGGGACGCTGAGCCAGACTGGAAACATATTTGGCAGCGCCGCCTAAAACCAGGAGCGACGGCAAGGTCCCGAGTCCGAAGGCAAGCATGATCAAGGCCCCCTCCCGCACCGACATGGAGACCATCGATAGCGCCAGAGCCGAATAGACCAGGCCACAGGGCAGCCATCCCCAAACCAAACCAAGACCGAATGCTCGACCCGGTGTATTGGCCGGCAGGAACCGCCGCCCCATGGGTTCGATTCGTTTCCAGCCCTTATATCCGGCCTTTTCGAGCACGGCGATCGCGTGCCACCAGCCGGCAATATAAAGGCCCAATGCAATCATCAGCAGACCGGCGAAGATGCGGCCAAACGGCACGATGAAATCCAGGGGCAGGTTCGACGCCAGCGAACCGGCGAGGCCTGCAATAGCCCCTGCAAACGTGTAACTGACGATTCGACCGCCGTTATAGGTGAGATGGTGGGCCATCTGGGACGATGCCGATCGTTGGGGTTGCCCCTGTCCCGCGCTCAGCGCGCCGACAATGCCGCCGCACATGCCTATGCAATGGGTGGAGCCCAGCAGGCCAATTAGCATGGCGGTTATGTAAATGGGCTCCATACGCTTGCCCGCTCAGATTCGATGCCTGTCACTCGACATTGCGAAAGCGGCTTCCTCGGAACTTTTCGGACCGCCGTACTGGCATTGTATCCAAGAAACTTGCTCCGCAGATCTGCCGGGAGGAATTCCAGACCACTAGCAGACTGCTTGCCGACATTGCCAAGGCGGCAAATAGCGGGTTGAGGAAACCGCTCATCGCCAAGGGGATGGCTGTGGCATTATAGAGCAGGGCCCAACCGAGATTTTGCCTGACTCGGCGTCGGGTCGTGGCAATCACTTCGAATGCGTCAAAAATCCTGTCAAGCCGATCGCCAGGTATCACAAGGTCCGCGGCGTCGGCGGCCAGCGAGGTTGTGTCACCGAAAGCGATTCCGAAATCGGCGGCGGCAAGCGCAGGTGCGTCATTGCTGCCGTCGCCGATCATCACCACCGTGCCTTCGGCCCGCAAGCGTTCGATGACCGCCGCCTTGGCTTTCGGCGGCACGCCGGCAAAAAATTCATCGACCCGGTCTTCGTAACCGCTCGGATGTTCGGCGCCCGTCAACAAAACCACACGAGCCGAGGCGCGCAGCCGGTCGATCAATTCCTGCCATTCCGGGCGCGATTGGTCCTGGGTTGCAATGGCGCCCTGAACGCGTTCGTTCCAACCGACAAAGGATATCACCTCTCCGTCCGACGCAATGTCCTCTGCTTCGGCTGCAAGTTCGTTTGGGATCTCCCAGCCCAGCGTGGCAAATAGGGTGCGGCCGCCGACCGCCACGCGACGGTTTTCGACCCGTGCGACTACCCCTCTGCCAGGATGAATGGCGAGTTCCGTCGCAACCTTGCTCTTATCCAATCTTGCTATGGCGCGGGCGATCGGATGAGCGGAAAGCCGTTCCACGGCTGCCGCATAGGCGACGGATTCAGGAGAGCCGATTTTCCTGACAACCCGCATTTCGCCTGTCGAGAGAGTTCCGGTCTTGTCAATCGCGACGATATCGATCCGAGATATTTTTTCGAAGGCGTCGGAACTTGTAACTATGATGCCTCGGTTCAGCGCGGCGCTGACACCTGCGGCACTGGTCAGGGGAATCGCCAAACCGAATGTGCAGGGACACGAAACGATCAATGTCGCCAAACCCGTAAGCAGGGCAGACGACAATATTCCCCCTGATAGAAGCGACCATGCGACCACCAAAACGGCGAGCGCAAGTACGACCGGCACAAACAAGCGCGCGACCCGGTCGGCCAATCCATGGGCGCCAGCGAACGAGCTTTGCAGATTCCAAAGGACGCGTGCCAGGCTATCGACCTGGCTTTCGACATTCGCACCGACTTCGATGGTTATCTCGCCTTCAACGACCAAAGCGCCGCCGATTACGCTTGCGCCGGCGCCACGGGTTACGGGAAATGGCTCTCCCGTCATTAAGGATTCATCGACCGCCGCTTCGCCCAAGAGTATGACGCCGTCGACCGGAACCGGTTCGCCCTGGCTGATGAGGACTTGATCGCCCGGTTTCAAATCGCCAACGCCGCGCTCAACAAAATCCACGCCGTGACGAACGCGCGCCCGGGGCGACCAGATCTGCATAAGCTTGGTCAGTTCCTGTGTCGCGACCGCGCGAGCGCCTTGTTCGAAATACCGGCCGATCGTCACCACGGCCACTATCGCCGTGGAGACATCGAAATACAGCTCCAGCGAGCCGGACAGCATTTGCAAAACACTGTATCCGTAGGCCGCCAAAATGGCGATGACGAGCAGGTTGTCCATGTTCATCACGCCAACCCGCAAACCGATCCAGGCGCCCCGGAAGATCGGGCTGCCGACAAGGAAAACCTGTAAGCTGGTCAGCACGAACAAAGCCCGCGGTACGGCGTAAAAGGCCAACCAGCCAACCGGTTCCAAATCGCTGCGTTCGACCAACCCCAAATGCGAGGGGTAATAAAAGGCGAGATAAAGCATCATCACGACGGCGGCGAAGGATGTTGCCGCAATGAGCCTGAGCAACGCCAACCGGTCGTCCACTTCGCCAACGGCTTCGCCACGCAGGCGCACTCTGTAACCGGCCACACTCAGCAATTCCGGTAGCTTCACCGGATCGATTCGGCCTGGATCGTAGATTATCTTCGCGGTGGCGGTGGCGTAACTGGAGGCGGCATAAAGAACGCCGTCGACTTTTTCCGCCACCCGTTCGATCAGGATTTCACAGGACGGACAATGCATTCCGCCAACCCGCAGGTACACTTCGGCGCCGTCGGGAACCGGCGGTTGAATTTCCGCCGTTTTACGCACCGAACCGGTCGCAACATCGCCTTCGCCGAAATGCCGGTACACTTCACGGCAGCCGATACAGCAAAATGACAGGCCGTTAGCCTCTATCGGCGGCGATGGGGCCGGCAACCCGCATAATTTGCAATCCATGGGATTCTTGGTCCCTCAAAGGCGGTACAAATTTGACAATTCCAAAATGCCCAAACACAATAAACGAGAATTAATTCCAAATAATGAGATTAATGCGGGCGCACTGCAGTCTACGGATCATTCGATTTGCTGGGGGACGGGACGAAACGGTCTCGGCCAAGGGGTTTTCGAAAAACTGCGACTGCCGCCCCAAATCCGGACAATTGTCCGCATTATGTGTAAAATAGCGACGAGGCGCGAAGGAATAAAAATGTTGTCCTTCGCTCGAATGTTACAGGGAGGGTAAAGGCGACCGGGCGCCTGCTGCGGACATTGCCGGTCGAACCTCTACGCACGGCCACCAATTTACGGTCAGTTGTTCATCGAAGGGGGGTAAACGATGCTTGATTTTCTTTATCAGTCCGGTTGGGGCGCTTTTAGTGTTCTGCTGTTTTTCCAACTTCCGTTTCTGATCGTTTTCCTCTTCATTGTCTACCGGACATCGCAAGCCGGATCGGCTTCCGGTGCCGTGGACGAAAAGAGCGTTTCCCGCGTCAAAAGCGTTTGGATCACCGCGGTTATTGCTCTGTTCCTTGTTGTCAATGTGCTGAGCATCCAGTTCATCCCAGCGATTTCCACCGCCAAGGTTTTGGAATCCGGCCAAGATGTCGAAGAAGTCGACGTAACCGCCGTATCCTGGAATTATGAGATTTCGAAGCGGGAGTTCGTTACCGGCAAACCGGTCCGTTTCTCGGCCAAGAGCACGGACACGGTGCATGGCTTTGCGATCTACCATCCCAACGGAAAAGTCCTGTTCACGATGATGCTCGTTCCCGGCGTAACGCCATCATCCCTGATCTACACCTTTAAGGATCCGGGAGCCTACAAAGTGCGCTGCCTGGAATATTGTGGTGCCGCGCATCATGAAATGAGCGACGAACTGTTGGTCAAAGCTGGCAAGAGCTAACGAGCTCGGAGGATACCCACCATGGTTACCGCAACATCAATGATCCAACGCGTACCCCTTTTCGGGCGCATGTTTAACGTCGATACGGAACACAGCCTGGAGGAAATCAATTCCTGGCCGGCAATGATGATCATGGCCTCTCTGATCTGGCTAACGGCGGCCGTTCTCCTGGGTATTGCAATGCCCTTGACGCAAATTTTCGGATTGGACAGCGCGCTGTTCTATACCGCGATTACCGGCCATGGCGCGGCGATGTCGTTCCCATTCCTCTTTCAACTCATGGTCGGCGTCGGTCTGCATCGGGCCGGTGGCTGTTTGGGCAAACCCGTAACCGGGATCTTTCCGGCGCTGTTGTTTTGGTTCATGAATATAGGTGGCGTCATTTTTACGATCGCCATCCTGTTCGGCCTAAAGATCACTTATACGGTGATGTTCCCGCTACCCGTGGTCGGCGTGCTAACCGGCCAGTGGAGCATGTGGGTGGTTGTCGTCGGGTTTACCGGTATCGCGTTGATCTTGCTTGCCGTGATCGTGCTGTATCCGGTGCAAATAATCAAAATGCTGTTCTTCGATGAGAAGCGCGAAGATTTGGTGCTGTCGCCCCGCACGCTGAAAGATCCCGGCCTGTTGGGTATGACCATGGCCGCATTTGTCCTTTTGATCATGGGGACGCCACTGCTGATCGTCGCCAGCGCGGTGCTGTTGGCGTTGTACGGTATCTTGCCCATGGCATGGGTCGCCTGGGCGACCGACCCGATGGTCTTCCAGTTCGTGTTTTACATTTTCGCCCATAACCTGATGGAAGCCATGGCGATCATGGTGATCAGCGCGGTCTATGCGACGCTGCCGCTGTATCTCGCGGACGGAACGCGGAAACTCTACAGCGACCGCCTGGCCAATCTGGCGCTATGGATCTTGCTGCTGACTTCCGTGACCTCTTTCTTCCATCATTTCTTCACGATGTTCCCGGCATTGCCTTCCGCTTTGTCCTATCACGGCAACATTATGAGTTGGGGAACAGGGGTCGGGGCGGCGATCACCATCTTTACCGTCTGTGCGACGATCTGGAAGCATGGCTTGCGGGCCGAACCCGGTGTCATCGCCATTTTGATGGGATTTACGCTCTATATTCTCGACGGCGTCAGCGCCATTGTCACCTCCACCGTCGCCTGGTCGTTCCAACTCCATGGCACCATGTGGCAGTCCGGTCACGCCATGGCCGTTCTGATTTCCATGGCGTTGATGTGGTTCGGGGTGATGATGCATCACTATCCGGTAATCACTGGCCGGAAGTTGGACAATAAGCTCGGACAGTGGTTCGTTACCCTCTATACGATCGGCGCCTTGGGCGCTTCCTATACCTTCCTGATGGCGGGCGCGGCGGGCATGCCGCGCCGTTTTGCCTCCTGGGATCAGGAAGGCTGGATGATCTATGGCTACTTCATCCTTGCCTTTGGAATTTGCATGGCCGTGGGATTGTTTGTCCTCGGCCGTGATCTGGCGAAATCCCGTGCTATCGCGGAACCCGCAGCCTCGCCGGCGCCGGCGGAGTAACCGCGACCCGCACGTGATGAAGTGGCGCGGAAGCGTGCGCCATTCGTGGTCGCTCCTACACGACCTGACGGCTACCGGTTCCGACGCGGTTTCTGTCAGGTCCCGTTGGGCCTGTTCTGGGACTCCTGGCCGGACCGGCTGGGCTATGCGTCGACCGGTTCTTTGCTTTTCATTGTTGCGCTGGTTTCCGTCGACCTGTCGAGCGTGATGACGGGAGATTGATCCTTCTCGCAGAACAGCTTGTACATGAGCTGGATGATCAGCCCCACCTCGGAACTGCCGATCGAGTAATAGATCATCTTCGCGTCGCGCCGCGTCCGCACCAACCCTTCTACGCGCAACCGCGCCAGCTGCTGCGACAGCGTCGGCTGCCGAATACCGAGGAGTCCTTCAAGTTCCGAAACCGACTTTTCGCCTTCGGCTAAATAGCACAGGATCATGAGGCGGTTTTCGTTCGCCAATGCCTTTAGAAACCCAGTCGCCTCGCGGGCACTTTCGATCATTTGTGTATCCATGACCTCTACATTCGCTGACACCGGAAAAACGAGTCCGGCTCTATAGTGTGCAGACATATTAGATTCGGTGAATACATCCAAATGCCATCTAATTCAACTGTTGCACCAAAATTTTCACATTCCCCCCGTGTATTGATTGGCCCGCATTTCGCTGTTTTTGGGTAATTTGGGTTTTATCGTACACGTATTACGAAAAATCGCGCCCATGACTTCAGCCCACAATCCGAAAGATCGGCAATGCGTCAAGCAGACGGTAGACATTCTCCGCCATCGAAGCCGTCATCGGCCATTGCAAAACCGAAAGCCATCTCGACCGCAACTTCCTAAAGGGCCGAAACGGAGACTGGATCAACGCCGTCATGACCGCCGTCGGCTACAAGCTGCGCCTCATCCTCAAATGGTTGCGAAAACTTCTATGCAAAATCTTCGACGAAATCATCGCTGCGATAACGCCGTTCTCAAAGCTCAAACCGGCTTCTTAACAACGGACTCGATAACCGCCTTCTAGGCGATAGGCCGAAGAACTTGCGGAAGGAATCGCTTCCACTATTGCCGCATTTCATTCCAACGCGCCGTCGGAATAGCCTTATTGCTTGCGCAGAACGAAAAGAATTTCGTCCTGAAGCTCGCCAAAATACTCGAGAGAGACCGGGAGCCGCAGTTCTTCGATTGAATAATTTATAAATTCCCAGACGTCGCCGGTTTCCCAGACATGGAAATGGATACTGTAATCCATCGCCTCCAGCGCATCGGCGCGGGCCTGGATTTCATCTTCCGAGCCGTAATCCTGTCCAAATTCGGGTTCTGCAAAGCGGACCCAATCCAAAAAGTGAGCGCGCCGGCTACCTGACGCGCCTTTTTGGTAGTCCTCGATCAAATGTTCGAGCGAGGTTCTGATTCGATTTCGGTCGAAGGTATGCCGGCGATCGGGTACCGCCGCATAAAGCACGCCACCTGCGACCAGGACGCCGATCAGATTCTGCAGTGTCCCAAGCGGATTTTCGCAATGTTCAAGGAAGTGGTTTGCGATGACGAATTGTTGCGAATTCTCCGGGATCGTCGAGAGTGTTTCGCCGTTGTCGATGAGGTCGACGTCGACGAAGTTATCGGCGAGAAGCTCTGGGTAATGTTCGTAAAGCTTGTCCTTTGGAAAACGGTCGACGTATTTCACCGACACGCCATCCGGGACCGCGAGCGGGTTCTGAAGCGCGCCAATCTCCAAGCCCTGTCCCGTCAAAAAAAGTTTTGCGATTGATTCCCGAGTAGGTTCCCTTTCCGGCCGATCACCGAAAAACCGACGCCAACCGGACATCGAAGCGTCTTTGCGCCGCAGCAACGATTTCAAGGACGAAAGCCGCGTATTGAAAACACTATTCAGCGGATATTTGCGCCGCAGATTTTGCGTGGCGTTCTCCTGCAAACGCCGCCGAAATTCGTTGTCCAAAATGAGACGTCGTAGCGCCTCATACCAAGCCTCTTCGGTACTTTCGACCAAGAGACCGTCATCTTCGGAACGGATAATATCGCGGTAACCTTGGATATCCGAGCACGCGACCGCGAGTCCGAGCGCCGCATAGTCCAGATACTTTATGCCGCTCTTGGCACGATTGAATTTGCTGTCCACCAAGGGTGCAACACCGATGTGCCAGCGATTTTCAGATTGCAGCCAATTGACGAAGGCAGGGTAGGATTCACTGATTTCAGGTGAGACTTCCACTCTGCTACACCAGTCTGGTAACTTTCCCGGTATCTCTACTCCGACGACTTCGAATTCAACACGACTTCCAAATTCTTCGCATAGGCGACGAACCGGATCCTCGATCAGCTGGATGTCCGCACCATGGGTCATCGTCCCCATATAGAGTATGCGGACCGGATCGGATCGGGTGCCGCGCGAAATACGGGGTTCGGCACCATCCAGTTCCCATATTTCATCATCCAATGTGTTTTCGACGACCTCGATATGTTCGTTCCATTTCTCCAAATGCGACTTCAACTGATTTGTCGACACGAACACCAGATCCGCCTGGATCAACAGCTGAAACGCTCCGGCAAGAATGTTCTGATAGTTCACATATTCCGAATGGCCGGCGTCGAGACTGAACAGATCGTCGTCGATATCGTAGACGATCTTCATACCGGCCTTTTGGCAATGAGTGACGATGTTGTTTGCCTGATCGGCGCTGCCGATAGCCGTTCGCTGAGTGAAAAATAGGTCCGCGACATAGTCGGAAACCTCGTCTTCCTCGACTACAACGAATTCGAGCTCACCCGAGGCGGCCAGTTCCTTCAGTGGTAGGAGCCCGCGGATATAACCGCATGCGTCGGGCGAACCGGCAATAACACCGGGAGAGCGGGTCAGCGATTCCTGCAGGACCGCGACAACAGACAGCTTATCCGCACTGCGGAGATCTATCGGTCCCTCCGGCTCGCTCGAGTCGAGGAACTCATCCTTGTAGAAATTCGAGGTTTCGCGGCTGACGGCTTCGGATACCGGCGGTGCGGTCGCGGTCAGGAAGTGCTCCCGACGAATTCGCTCGAAAAACGACAATATATCGTCAGGGTCGGTGTTCCAGTTCAGCGTCCATGTCCATGGCCGACCTTGCAGGCGCTCCGAAAACGCACCGATTTCCGGAACCACGACCGGCAAGCGCGCAACAAGGGCTTCACTCAGCGTATAGCTGTACGTCTCGGGCCATTGTGCCGGAAACCAGATCAGATGCGGTTTGACCTCATCGAGAATCTTTCCCGCTTCGCCCTCCGCATAAGACCCGGTCTCGAAGAGCAGCGCCTCGGGGGCCGACGGCAACGGTATCTGCGAGGATCCGATAACGTGAAACTCGATGGGTTTGTCCTGCTGCTTCGACAACTTGGCGCAGGCGGCCACGACGTGGGCGCCCTTGTGCGGCGCCAGAACTCCCAGAACCGCGACTCGGAGCGGTTCGCCCGCCGCAACATTCGTGGCTCTCACATCCCGCGCAAGCGGCATCCCGGGTAGAAGCGAGCCGTGATAGACCATTTTCAAACTGTCGCAATCGAAATACCGCGACAGCCTTCCGGCGGTGTCCTTGGACGGACAAATGACCCTGTCGGCATGCCGAAACAGCCATTCGAACGACTTACGCCACCAAATTATGTCCCGCGCCCCGTGAACCATCCGCTGGGAGATACACCGATTACATTCGGCAGAAGCGGGTTCGCCGCAATATTTGGCTTCAGAGGTCGTCAAATTGACGTAGGGGCAAATGGTAAAATAGTCATGGACGGTGAAGTCAAACGGGACATTCAATTTGTCGATCAACCGCTTTACGTCGAAGTTTACATATAGAAGATGCTGAAGGCTGACACGCGTAACGCCGCATTCCCGCAGTACGTTCATGAGATGGTCGTAGTCTTCGAAGGTGTCGATGACCAAACGGTTATCCTCGTCCACCGCTGCCGGACGGAGGACGATCTTTCGGTTCGCCTGAGGTTCCCAGGAACTTCCGTAGAGCGGTTCCAGAATCAGAAAATGCGCGCGTCCCGAAAAAAATCCGGTCAACTCGTTGATATACCGAAGCGTCCCGCCACCCAACCCGTGCGACACGACCAGGATTACCGGCAGTCCGCTTGTTCTGTAACGTTCCGCGATAGCATCGAAGCGGAACGGCGCGACGGGCCGCAACGCCTCCAGATCTTCGCTCAAATTATGGCACTGCTTTGTCCTGCCGTCTTCTCTCGCCTCATCGTCCCCGAAGTGCGCGTCGTAGAAAGTTGCGTCGAATTCAGGGCCGGGTATGTATCCGGCGCTTGCGCCGATACGCAGGAAATGTTCGAAAGGCTCCAGACCGCTATCCAAAACGTCGGGATAAGTTTCCAGATAATAGTCTTCATCGACCATGGACTTGAGCTCTTCGCCGCTATTTGGGTATCGGCCTTCCAAGACCCCGAATAGGATGAAATGCTTAAAGGGGTCCGTCCCCGTGACGGCGACGTCCGCATAGCGGGCCCGGTAGAACGCTTCGTCGAATTCGACCTTACGGCCTTGGTAGCTTGTCAGTATCGGACCATCGTCCGGTCGCGCGGACATCCTCCGCGCCTTCACATAGACGGTTTTGAGAAGCAATCTTAAGATTTTCAAAAATGGCTTCATGAAGCAGCGCAACGCATGCAGGATTGATTTGGTGGGAAAAGCGATGTCAGCCAGTTCGCGAGTATGGCCGATTCCGACACCATCGACATTGGAAATTCAACGGTTCGGCTGAAATCTCGAAACGCCGTTTCTTACTGTCGTGAACGCGGCGAGCAGGCGAAGGTTGTCATTGGAGATGAAAAAGACGCCCGCGTGCAGTGTCGAGCGCTCACCGCCGATAAACGCGGCGAAGCCGCCGCGATCGACAATATCCGGAATTTCGGAGGCGGGTTTTGTTCCGTACCATCCGGAGGAAGGCGCTGCTCGAAATTTTTGGAGCTATTTAGGACACGAAATTACTGTTGATGAGATTACGCCATACAGACAACGTTTAACGAATCACTCTATTTACAATAGACAACAAAGTAATTCTCGACATCGATACCTAGATATCTGCCGGCTATCACAGAATCAGGCCGGAGACCGTCTTGATTATCATTAGTCGGTCGTGAAGAATACGGATTTTCAGGCCAATTGCGCGAATTTCGGCATCT
>CAYLTU010000026.1:0-32597 GCA_964386465.1 uncultured Rhodospirillaceae bacterium | reverse complement strand
CCACCTACTCCACGCAACGTTAATCTCGGCGCTTGGCCACGCGATTGATTTTTCGCTGAAAATTATAATGTGTTGTCCGCAAACAACGAGTAGGTCACATAGCTCCTTTCCGTGTCCTTTGCCGAATTGCTTTTGATCCCTGTAAGGACTGGGATACGACCATAAGTTTAGAAACGATCTGCTCGCGAGGCTTGCTAGATAACGTTCGGATTCTGTAACACCGACTTCTTTAACGATAGCCGGTCTGTATTGGTCTAGACGCCCGTCAATTCCGGTAGGCTCGTTCATACTAAATTATATCTCGTCTAAGGCTGACTAACCTACCGCGATAGAATATGAATATACAATCCTTTGTAGTTATTTTTCTAATTAAAGCTATATTAAAGGGTATCACCTTCTCACGTTAACAATGACAGAAATTATCGATGCTCGCGAATACTCGCTACCCACCATGCTACCCAAGATGAATTCTGCAGGAATAAATTTTATTAACTTATTGAAAATGCTGGCGCGCCCGGCAGGACTCGAACCTGCGACCCCTTGATTAGGAATCAAGTGCTCTATCCGGCTGAGCTACGGGCGCCGCGGCGCGCCTTATAGCATATCGGAGCGGACCGAGGTCCAAAAAGGGGGCGAACTACACCAGTCTGACCCGCATACCGCAGACCACGAGCCGGCCGTCGGCGACAGGAATGCCGCGGGCGGCGGCCTCGCGCCGCACATGGGCCTTATCGCCGACCCTGAGGTCGATGCCGCCGAGCCCGTCGCCGCGGCCGTCGATAGCTTCGACGAAACGCATCTCCGCATTGTCGAAACTCAGCGCGTAGGCGTCCGGGCCAATCGTCCGGAGGGGTGTCGCCAGAAGGTCCGACCACAATTCGGCCGAGACCTTTGGATTCCCGGTCTGCATTTCGGCCCCGGCCAGCGATTGCGTTATGTCGCGGCGAACATGCGCGCGCCAATGATCTCGCGCCGGCGGCCAATCGCCCATCTCGTCCCGCCGGTCGCCGCCATCGACCGAACCAACCGCGAGGATCGTGCCGTGGCAGTCGCGCGGATGGTACTGGCTCGGCGTATAGTCGTCTCGGTCGGACCGGCTCCAGATCAAGCGGACACCGCGCGACGTTATGCGCTCGCGGTAGGCCAGCCCGTCGTCGCACTGGAAGATCGCCATGTAGCCGCCGTCGCCCTTGCGGCGCTCCAGAAACCGGCCGGCGGCGGTTCCGTCGCGCGTCGGGGCCACGACCTCGAGAAAATCTCCGCCGATGGGAATCAGGAAATTGTCCAGGCCGAACTTGCCGACCCCGGCCGCGCGCTCGCCCACGGCGAGGCCAAAAATCTGGGTCAACGCGTCTTCCGCCGCCGATATATCCTCGACCACAAGGCAGATCTGCCGTAACCGCATCGTCGTTTCCAAGCGCCCGGCCCCCTTGCCGTTGATGGTGACGTTCGATATCACGCTGCGCCGCAACACAAAAGCTGGATTTTCCCGCACCGATCGATTAGAAGGCGGCCAACGCGGCGCGGCCGCCCTCCCCCAACTCAAAGCGCAAGGGACCCTTCGTGGATATCCGCAATATCGCCATCATCGCCCATGTCGACCATGGCAAGACCACGCTCGTCGATGCGCTGCTGAAGCAGAGCGGGCATTTCCGCGAAAATCAGCAGGTCGTCGAGCGGGTCATGGATTCGAACGACCAGGAACGCGAGCGCGGCATCACCATCCTGTCGAAATGCGCCTCCGTCACCTGGCAGGACACCCGCATCAACATCGTCGACACGCCGGGCCACGCCGATTTCGGCGGCGAGGTGGAGCGTATCCTGGGCATGGTCGACGGCGTGCTGCTGCTGGTCGACGCCTCGGAAGGGCCGATGCCGCAGACCAAGTTCGTGACCGCCAAGGCGCTCAAGCTGGGCCTCAAGCCGATCGTCGTCGTCAACAAGGTCGACAAGCCGGACGCGCGGCCCGACGAGGTGCATGACGAGGTCTTCGACCTGTTCGTGGCGCTCGACGCCAGCGAGGAACAGCTCGACTTCCCGGTCCTGTTCGCCTCGGCCAAGCAGGGCCGCGCGGCGGCCGATTCCGAGCAACTAACCGACAACATGGCGGTGCTGTTCGAAACGGTGATCGCCCATGTCCCGGAACCCAAGGTCGCCGGCGGCGGACCGTTCCGCATGCTGGCGACGACCCTGGAGAGCGACCCCTATCTCGGCCGCGTGCTGACCGGGCGGATCGAAGCGGGTACGGTCAGGCCGAACATGACCGCGCAGGCGCTCGATCTGGACGGCAACAAAATCGACCAGACGCGCATTACCAAGGTGCTGTCCTTCGACGGCGTGGCGCGAAACCCGGTCGAGGAAGCCCATGCCGGCGACATCGTCGCGCTGGCAGGATTCGGCGACGCCACGGTGGCCAACACGCTGTGCGACCTGGACGTGACCGAGAGCCTGCCGGCCGAGCCGGTCGATCCGCCGACCCTGGCGATGATCTTCTCGATCAACGACTCGCCGCTCGCCGGCCAGGCCGGCAAGAAGGTCACCTCGCGCCTGATCCGCGCACGGCTGTTCGCCGAGGCGGAGGGCAACGTGGCGATCCGGGTGCGCGAAACCGAGGACGCCGATTCCTTCGAGGTCGCCGGGCGCGGCGAACTGCAGCTCGGTGTGCTGATCGAGACCATGCGCCGCGAGGGCTTCGAGCTGTCGATCAGCCGCCCCCGCGTCCTGAACCGCAAGGACCCGGACAGCGGCGCGCTGCTCGAGCCCTACGAGGACGTCGTCATCGATGTCGACGAGGGCTATTCCGGCACGGTCATGGAATCGATCGCCCAGCGCCGCGGCAAGGTTGCCGAAATGCGCCCGTCCGGCGGCGGCAAGCTGCGGCTCAGCATCGTCGCCCCCTCGCGCGGGCTGATCGGCTATCACGGCGACTTCCTGACGGAGACGCGCGGCACCGGCGTGATGAACCGGGTGTACCGCGAATACGGCCCCTATGCCGGACCGATCGAGGGACGGCGCAACGGCGTGCTTGTGTCGATCAGCAACGGCAAGAGCGTCGCCTATGGCCTGATGGGCTTCGAGGCGCGCGCGACCCTGTTCATCGGCTCCGGCGTGCCGGTCTATACCGGCATGGTCATCGGCGAGAACAGCCGCGGCAACGACCTCGAGGTCAATCCGCTTAAATCCAAGCAGCTCACCAACATCCGCGCTTCGGGCACCGACGAGGCGGTTCGACTGACCCCGCCGCGGCGGCTGTCGCTGGAACAGGCGATCGCCTATATCGAGGACGACGAGCTGGTCGAAGTGACGCCGGACAGCATCCGCCTGCGCAAACGCCACCTCGACCCGCACGAGCGCAAGAAGGCCTCGCGCCTTAAGGAAAGCGCGTAATCTCGCCCATAACTTGTCATCCCGTACTTGATGCGGGATCCAGGCAACGGTCGCCATCCACGATAGGCCTGGATCCCTGATCACTGACTTTCCTGACCAAATCAAAGATTCGGAGGAAAATCGCGTCTGGGATGACAATTGAGTGTCTAGCGAAAACGGCCATGCAGACGCTAAACCGCGAACTTGCAGCGCGCGCCGTTCGAGACGACGCGGCCCGCCACCGGTTCCGGGAAATGCGCGGCGAGTATCCGCGTCGCCGTGTCCGCGTAGCGCTCGACATAGGCCTGCCGCGTCGCCCGCGATAGGGTCGGGTCGTGGCAGTAGCGGCTGTTCCACTCCGGATAAGCCATCTGCACCGGGTGGTGCATCATGTCGCCGGTGAACAGCGCGTGTTCGCCGCCACTTTCCAGATGCAGGCAGACATGGCCCGGTGTGTGGCCGGGCGAGGCTTCGAGAAACAAGCCGTCCTCGATCGCGTGGTCGCCCTCGACGAAGTCCGCCAGCCCGGCCCCGACGACGGGCAGCACGCTGTCCTCGAAGCTGCCTTCCGTCGTGCCCGAGCCGACATGCGGCATCTCGTTCGTTTCCCAATGGGCGTACTCGTCTTTGCGGAACAGGTAGCGCGCGTTGGGGAAGGTCGGCACCCAGCGCCCGTCCCGCAGCCGCGTGTTCCAACCGACATGGTCGACATGCAGGTGGGTGCAGAGCACGAAATCGACCGAGCCCGGCGGAACCCCCATGGCGCGCAGGTCGTCCAGCCAGCCCGTGTCGCGGCGGTGCCAGCCCGGGGTAGAGGGGCGCTCCTTGTCGTTACCGACGCAGGTGTCGATCAGGATCGTGTGATGCCGGGTGCGGATGACGTAGCTGTGCAGGCTCATCAACAGCCGGCCGCTGGCCGGATCGAGGAAATGCGGCAGCAGCCAGTCCTTCTCGCCCGCCAGCGCGGCCCCGGTCGCGTCGGGGAAGATGAAGCCTGGATAAAAGCTCGGCCCCTCCGTCTCGACCACGCGGTCTACGGTGACGCCGCCGAAATCGAGCGTACGCATGGGCCGATCTTAGAGGCAATTCCGGCGTTAAAAAAACTTTGCATTCCCGCGCCTTGCTCTCAGACCCGAAATTGCCGGACAGGGGATGGCGAATGGCCTCGGGGCGCTATCCGACGGCCCATTCACCGGTTTCGTGAAAACGCGTCAGCCGCTCCAAGTGGGGCTGAATGTCGAAGCCGTTGTCGGCGAGCCAGCCGTCATCGTAGTAGGTGTCGAGATAGCGCTCTCCCGGGTCGCAGATCAGGGTCACCACCGAACCGCTCTCGCCCGCGGCTCCCATACGCGCCATGATCTGCGCGGCGCCATAGAGGTTGGTCCCGGTGGAGCCGCCGAACTTGCGGCCCAAAACCTCTTCCAGATAGCGCAGGGCGGCAAAGGAGCCGGCGTCGGGAACCTTGATCATGTCGTCGACGACGGTGGCGACGAACGACAGCTCGACCCGCGGACGTCCGATCCCCTCGACCCGCGACCCGTGCTCGCCCGTCAATCGGCTGTCCCGGCTTTGATAGTAGTCGTAGAAAACGGAGTTTTCCGGATCGACGACGCAAAGCCTCGTGTCGAAGCCACGATAGCGCGCGTACCGGCCGATGGTGGCCGACGTGCCGCCGGTGCCGGCACCGCAAACGATCCAACGGGGAACCGGATGTTCCTCGCGCGACATCTGCTGGAAGATCGCGTCCGCGAGATTGTTGTTGCCGCGCCAATCGGTGACCCTTTCGGCATATGTGAACTGGTCCATGAAATGTCCGCCGGCTTCCTCGGCCACGCGCCGCGACTCTTCGTAGATCGCCGCCGGATCGTCAACCAAATGGACGCGGCCGCCGTAGAATTCGATCTGGGCAATTTTCTCGCGTGACGTCGTCTTCGGAATGACGGCGACGAACGGCAGGTCCAGCAGCCTTGCAAAATAGGCCTCCGAGACAGCGGTGCTGCCTGACGAAGCCTCGACGACTGTGGTTTCGGGGCCGATCCAACCGTTGCAGATGGCAAACAGAAACAACGACCGCGCCAGCCGGTGCTTGAGGCTGCCGGTGGGGTGGATAGACTCGTCCTTCAGATAGAGGGGAATCCCCGGCAGGCCGGGTACGTCGAGGCGGAAAAGATGGGTGTCCGATGAGCGGTTGAAATCGGCGTCGATCCTGCCCACCGCGCTGTCGATCCACTCGCGCGAAATCGCCATGTTGACCTCCTATTTCCCGGATGACGAATAGAAGCGATGTCCGCCATCCGGAACGTGACATCGCAGCCCTGCTGAGAGCCGTTTTCGCCACCGCCGTCCAACTTGCCCCGACGGGCGGCACATTACAAAAACTTTACATTTCGAGCACCTTGTTACGGCGATTCACGCACGCCAGATATGTCTCGGTAGCGTTTGGCCTCGGGGTGGTCCGCCAACCAGGAGGAATAGGAGGCGAATTTGCGCAACTTTCCTAAAATCTCGGCCGTGCCGGCTTTGCTTTTTATTCCCGCGCTTGGCACCAGCGCGGCGGCGGAACCGACGGTTATCGAACTGGCCCAGGTCCCGTGTCAGTTCGTCGAATCGGAAAACAATGTCGATCATAGATACGTGTCGAAAAAGAAGGCCGATTGCGAGGCGATCAACGCCGAAAGCGGTGCGGCCCGTCTGGCGAAGGCGAACCTGCTCAAACTGGAACCGGGCAAATATATTTTTCGAGTGACCAACAAGAACGTGCCCTACCCGCTCGGCTTCTGGCTGCGCGACAAGGATTACGATTGGCGCAATCCGCTGCATAAGCTGACCAAGACGAGCGTGTCCGGCGGTGGCCTCACGCTGGGCAAGACGCTGGACTACGAGGTCGAACTCAAGCCCGGCGAATATGTCTATTCGTGCCCGCTCAACACGACACCCGATTATCGGATCATCGTCGGCGGTTGACCGGGACGCTGTCCGGCGGCTCTTGGTGCGGTTCTCCGCAAAATGGCGACTGTGGATGCCGTCCACCCCCACCCTGCCCTCCCCCATCAAGGGGAAGGGTATAAGATTTTGAATTTAAATAACTATCCCTTCCCCCCTTGTGGGGGAAGGTTAGGATGGGGGGTGGAAACGGAGCCGATGGATCATTTTGCTTAATTTTCCAATAGGATAAGGTGCGCGACGCATCGGGAGAGACGCTGTTATGGAAAATCTGAAGATCGACGGCGCGCGGCTGTGGGACAGCCTGATGGAGATGGCGCGGATCGGCGCGACCGAGAAGGGCGGCGTCAACAGGCTGGCGCTGACCGACCTCGACCGTGACAGCCGCGATCTTTTCACGCGCTGGTGCGAGGCGGCGGGCTGCACCGTCAGTGTCGACGCCATCGGCAACATGTTCGCACGCCGGCCGGGCCGCGACGACAGCCTGCCGCCGGTGATGACCGGCAGCCATCTCGACAGCCAACCGACCGGCGGCAAGTTCGACGGCGCCTACGGCGTGCTGGCGGGGCTGGAAGTGGTGCGCGCCCTGAACGACGCCAAGGTCGAGACCGACGCGCCGGTCGAGGTCGTGGTCTGGACCAACGAGGAGGGCAGCCGCTTCGCGCCATCGATGATCGGTTCCGGCGCCTTTGCCGGCGTGTTCGACCTCGAGGAATCGCTGGCCATCACCGACCGCGATGGCAACTCCATGGACGGCGAACTGAATCGCATCGGCTACAAGGGCGAAGGTTGCGGCGGCCGGCCCGCGACCGCCTATTTCGAGGCGCATATCGAGCAGGGCCCGATCCTGGAGGACCGGGCGAAGATCATCGGCATCGTCAGCGGCGCGCAGGGGCAGCGCTGGTACGAAATCACCCTGACGGGGCGGGAAAGCCATGCCGGTCCGACGCCGATGGCGGTGCGGCGCGACGCGCTGGTCGGCGCGGCCGCCATCGTGACCGCGGTGAACAAGATTGGGCACGACTTCCAGCCCGGCGCCTGCGCCACCGTCGGCATGATCGAGTCGCGGCCGAACAGCCGCAACGTCATCCCGGGCGAGGTCTTCCTGACGATCGACTTCCGCCATCCCGACGACGACCGACTGGCGGCGATGAACGATGCGCTGCAGGACGCGGCGGAAGCGGCGGCCGAGGCCAATACTCTGGAACTGGACTTCAACCAGATCTGGACCTGCCCCGCGACGGTGTTCGACGCCGAGTGCGTCGGCGCGGTGCGCAAGGGGGCTGAGATCGGCGGCTACGCCCATATGGACATCGTCAGCGGCGCCGGGCACGACGCCGTCTACATGGCCCGGGTCGCGCCGACCGGCATGATCTTCGTACCCTGCGAGGACGGCATCAGCCACAACGAGATAGAGAACGCCACACCCGACGACATCGCCGCCGGCTGTCAGGTCCTGCTCCACGCCATCCTGGACCGCGCCGGCGGACATTAGGAGCGGGGCGCGCTTGATGGCGAAACCTTGTCATTCCAGCCGCGACTTTCCTCCAAATCTTGATTTGGTCAGGAAAGTCAGCGAGCAGGGATCCAGGGACATCGTGGCGAAAAAACGTTGCCTGGATCCCGCATCAAGTGCGGGATGACACTTGAGTAAGGATGTTAGATCGCCGAAGACTAAACGGGCCTCGCTGATCGGCTTGAAGCTGGCCGTGTCGGCGGCGCTGCTCGCCTGGCTGTGGTCGCGTTTCGACATCCCCTCGGCACTTGGCGGATTTCTCGAGATGGATATCCCGTTAGCCGGCGCGGCTTTCGCGGTCCTGCTACTGCACGGCGTGCTGAGCGCCTGGCGCTGGCGAACGATCGTGACATTGCAGGGCGGCGCCCTGTCCTGGCCGGAGGCGCTGCGCCTCTTCTTCATCGCCATGTTTTTCAACCAGACCCTGTCGACCACGGTCGGCGGCGACGCGGCCCGGGTCTGGATGCTGCATGGCGACGGCATGCGGGTCAGTCAGGCGGCGAGCGGTGTCGTTCTCGAACGTGTCGCCGGACTGCTGGCTCTGGCGCCTTTGATCTTGGCCGGGATTGGGATGTTGCCGGGTTCGATTCACCCGGCGCTCTACGTGCTGCTCGTCCTTGCCGTCGGACTTCCCTTGGCGTTGGTCCCCGCCACCGGCCTGGCAGCGTCCCCTACGAAATGGCTCGCGGCTTTCGGACGGTTCGCCGAGATCGGCCGCCAGGTTCTATTCTCGCGGGTTGGGCTTCGCGTTTTGGTTCAATCGGTCGCCATACATCTCGGCGTCGGATTTGCCGTCTATCTGCTGGCACGGGCCGCCGGCGTTGTTCCCGCGCTTTGGGTCTGTCTCGCGCTGACGCCGCCGATCCTGCTGCTCGCCACCCTGCCGATCAGTTTCGGCGGCTGGGGTCCACGCGAGGCGGCATTGATTTGGCTGTTCGGGTTCTTCGGCTTCGCGGCGGAATCGGCGCTGGCGATTTCGGTGGCGCTCGGTGTCCTAGTGATGGCGGCCGGACTGCCTGGCGCGGTCTTGTGGCTCAAGTCCGGCCGGACATCTCGTACGCGGTCCAAAGAGCCAGCGAAAACAGCGTCGCCGCCCCTGCCTGATGCAGCACCGCCAGAGGCAGCGGCACCACCAGTAAAAGGGTCGCGATCCCGAGAATGACCTGAAGGACAGCCATCGCCGCCAAAGCCGTCGTGGCGCGGCGCGCGCGTGGCGATGTTCGAGCGCTTCGCACGGAATACCAGAGCCAGAAAATCGCCAAGAAACTCACATAAGCCAGGACGCGATGGTCGAACTGAACCGTTGCGAGGTTCTCGAATCCGTTCAGCCACCAGGGCGACAGGTCGAGCGCGCCGGCCGGGATGATGTCGCCGTCCATCAGCGGCCACGTGTTGTAGGTCTTGCCCGCGTTCAATCCGGCGACCAGCCCGCCGGCTAAAACCGTCAAGGAAACGACGCCGAGCGTCAGCCAAGCCAGACGCCGCGGCGCGCCGGTTCCGGTCGGTTCCCGTGGCGCCACGATGCCGAGCGCGACCCACAACAGGTAACCGAGTATCCCGAAGGCCATGCCGAGATGGATCGTGAGCCGGTACTGGCTGACGTCGGTACGGTCGACGAAGCCGCTCTTGACCATCCACCAGCCGATCACGCCCTGTACGCCGCCGAGCAGGAAGAGCGCGACCAGATGCGGTGCGAGCCCGCGCGGCACTTTCTTCATGACCAGGAATATGACGAACGGTACCGCGAAGACGACACCGATCAGCCGACCCCAGAGCCGGTGAATATATTCCCACCAGAAGATTGTCTTGAACTCGGTCAGGCTCATGCCGGTATTGGCGAGTTGGTACTCCGACGTCTGCCGATAGAGATCGAAGACGCGCCGCCATTCCGCCTCACCGGCCGGTGGCCAGGCGCCTATGAGAGGCCGCCACTCGACCATCGAGAGGCCGGATTCGGTGAGCCGGGTTATCGCGCCTATGACCATCATCGCCAAAACCATCCCAGCGCAGCTGAACAGCCAAACCGCGAGGGATTTCGGTGCGCGATCGCTTGTCATCGACATTCGGCCCAATCTATCATGGCGCTTAGAGTCCGTTTGTGAATATGTTGCTGTCTTCATTGGCGATAGTCGAGTCGGATGACATGAGCGGTTCGCTGGGCGGCCTCGGTGTTGGCGCAAGAGTCCCTTTATCGTCCACGGCACACAACGACGGCTGTGCTCGAAGCCAACGCCTACATGGGAGTACTAGTTCAAATTCCAAGTTGATCGAGGTCAAAGTCGACGGGCGCAACTGACGCTAGACTGCCTTGCGCCAACCTAAACCGGCTCAGAGGAGCAGAGTAAAATGACCGAAGCACAAGCGATTGAGTGCGACGTGATTGTCGTTGGCGCGGGCCCGGCGGGGCTTAGCTTTGCCCGCTCGCTAGCCGGCACCGGCATGAACATCATTCTTGTAGAAAAACTGCCCGCAAAAGTACTCGCCGCTCCTCCGATGGATGGCCGCGACATTGCCCTTACCCATCTATCCGTCGCGATATTGAAGGAACTTGATGTCTGGCCGCTGTTTCCCGCCGGTTCCGTGTCCGCGATAAAGGAAGCCAGGGTGCTCGACGGTAAATCGCCCTACTTCTTGCATTTCGATCATAACAACACCGACAAAACCGAACTGGGTTATATCGTTTCCAATCACCTTATTAGAGAGGCCCTATACAAATCGTTGGACGGCTTTTCCAACATACGACTGATCACCGACGTTGCGGCGGCGTCCGTGACGACCGACAGCGAACGTGCCTCGCTCCAACTGTCGAATGGGCAAACGATCACGGGGTCGTTGATTGTCGCCGCCGACAGCCGTTTCTCGGAGACCCGGCGCAAAATCGGCATCTCCGCCGATATGCATGATTTCGGCAGGGTCGTCATCGTCTGCCGGATGAAACACGAGAAGCCTCACGACAATATCGCCTACGAGTGTTTTCATTATGAGCGAACATTGGCCGTATTGCCGCTTGGGGGTAACGAATCATCCATCGTTGTCACCTTGCCCACGGACAAGTCGGAAACCCTGATGGCCATGAGTAAGGAGGCCTTCAACGAGGACATTGGAAAGCGTTTCGATAATCGTCTGGGCAAAATGGAATTAGTTGGAGAGCGTTTTCCTTATCCCCTCGTTGCCGTTCATGCGGACAGATTCGTCGCGACGCGGTTTGCGTTGATTGGCGATGCGGCGGTTGGAATGCACCCGGTAACGGCGCATGGCTTCAACCTGGGACTTAGGGGCCAAGACACGCTCGCCAAGGAGACCTGTTCCGCCAGGCAGCGGAGCATCGATATTGGTTCCCCAGCGGGGTTGAAGAATTACCAGGCGACACATTGGCGCGCGACGCGGCCCCTATATCTGGGAACGAATGCGCTTGTCAATCTCTATACCAGCGAAGGGATGCACGCGAAATTCGCGCGCAAGGCAATGCTGAGGCTGGGAAACAATCTTTGGCCGATAAAACACGCCCTCATGAACAAGCTGACCGAAGCCGGTTCATTCCCGGGCTAGAGCCTTTCACGGTTATACGGAAACACTGAGACGCTGGCTGCGCGTGGCTGGCCAGGAGGGGCGCGCGCCGCGATGCGGGGCTATCGCAAGCGGGTTCCGACGCCGTCCAGCCGTGCGCAGCCGGCGCCACCGGTCGCTTTTCCGAGCCGCCCGCCGCGTCGGCGCCGCTTGACGATGTCCCACATCGCCGGCGCGACGCCTCCTAACGGGCGAAACGGAAAACCGATCTCAGGGCTTCCGTATAACCGTGAAAGGCTCTAGAACCCCAGCGCGCGCAACCGCGCCATCGCCTGGTTGAGCTGGCTCATGCGGCGCGTGTCGCCATAGGCGCTGTCGGGGTGGTGGATCGACGCCAGCATGCGGAACTGCGACTTCACGATGTCCGGCCCCAGCTTGGCGTTCTGCGGAAACCCCATAACGTAGAGCGCGTCGCTGCGCGTACGGACGCCCTGCGGCAGCAGCTTGAAGGAGAGAGCGCCGACGATCGCGCGCAACCGGTCGATTTCCTTCTCCGCTTCGCCGAGCCTGGAGCTCGAATTCCGCTTACCGTTCAACTCGACCTTGAGGCTGCGCTCCCCCGCCGCCATGGCCAGCGCCAAATTCAAGGCGCGGCGCAGCGTCTTCACGTCGTGCCCGGGCGGCAGTCTGACCTGCAGACGGGGCTTGCGCCGCCACGGCTTGCCCGCGCCCGGTCCGGATTTCAAAACGACGGTTTCCCGGTCATCCGCCGCCGGCTCGCCGGGATCTTCCGTCGCGTCGATCGCTTCCAGCGGCACGACAAGCATGACGGACCGCGCCAGGTCCCCGGCATTGACGTCGCGCCGTGCGGCAAGCGCCTGGATTCGATCGCGAAATTCGCTCGAGCAGGGAATGGCGTAAGATTTCTTGGAGGCGGGCATATCAGGCAGCCGAAACTAGGTTTGCAGGGCAGAGTCGCCGAGTCGCGCGAGGCCGTCAACTGCAAACGTAGTTAATAATTGGTTAACCGCGCGCGAAACACCCTCGAGTCAGCCGCGTAGAACGCCGCCGGTCTGCTTTTCGACGTTGGCGACGATCCGCGCCGCCACTTCGTCGATTTCCGCGTCGGTCATCGTCGCCTGAAGCGGCTGCAAAGTCACTGATAACGCAACGGATTTCTTGTTTTCGCCGATCGTTTCACCGGTGAACACGTCGAACACGCCGACATCGGCCACCAGCTTCCTGTCGGCCGCCCGAATCGCGCCGATTAGTTTCGCCGCCGGAACATTATCGTCGACGACGAAGGCGAAATCACGGTTTACGGGCTGAAATGCCGAGACCTTGAGCAACGCGCGCGACTTGCTCGCCGTCGCCTTGGGCACCGGGATCGCCGCGAGGAAGATTTCGAACGCCGCGATGGGCCCTTTCACGTCGAGCGCGTCCAGAATCCGCGGATGGACCTCGCCGAACCAGGCCAGGACGTTTTTGCCCAGGCGCAGCGCGCCGGAGCGTCCGGGATGGTACCAGTCGGGCGGATCGGGCGTCGCCTGCGCCTTGTCCACCGGCCCGCCGCAGGCGGCCAGCACCGCCAGGGCGTCGGCCTTCGCGTCGAACACGTCGCCCGAACGCGGCGACGCAGACCAATGGCGCGGCCCGCTCAACCCGGCGCGGACGCCGGTGGCCACTGTCTGCTGGCCATCGGCCGTATCGGACCGCCATATGGCGCCGACCTCGAACAGGGCGGCATCGCCCGCGCCCCGGTCGGCATTGCGTCCCGCCGCGGCAAGAAGGTTCGGTAGGATCGAGGGGCGCATCACGTCGAGGTCGGCGCTGATCGGATTGGCCAGGCGCAGATTTTCCGAACCACCACCGAACAGCCGGGCTTCGGCATCGCGCATGAACGACCAGGTGACCGCTTCGAACATGCCGCGACCGGCGAGCACCTTCTTGGCGAAGGCGACGCGGCGCTGCGGCAGAGTGAGGGCGGGGCGCGACAGGGCGGTCTCGCGCGCCAGCGGAACGGCCGGAATATTGTCGAAGCCCCGTACCCGCAAGACCTCCTCGACGAGGCAGGCTTCGCCTTCCACGTCGAAGCGCCAGCTCGGCACCTGCGCCACGATTCGACCGTTCTCGGTCTGCGTCTCGAAGCCGAGCGCGTCGAGGATGCGTTGCGATTCTTCCGCCGGCACGTCGATACCGCCCAGGCTTTCGACCCGCTTGGGATCCATCGAGATCGGTGCCAACGCCGCCGGCACCTCACCGGCGATGGACAGGCTGCTCGCCTCGCCGCCGCAGATTTCCAGGATCAGCTTGGTCGCGACCTCGACACCCCACAGGACGGATGCCGGATCGACGCCGCGTTCGAAGCGGTAACGCGCATCGGACTCGATACCGAGCTTGCGGCCCGTCGCCGCCGTACGCACCGTGTCGAACAGGGCGGCCTCGAGGAACATGTTGGTCGTGTCCTCGGTGCAGCCAGATTGCTCGCCGCCCATCACACCGCCGATGCCCTGCGGCCCGTTGGCGTCCATGATAACCGTCATGCCGACGTCGAGCTTGTAGGTGTGGCCGTCGAGCGCTTCGATCTCGTCGTCCTTCGCCGCGAACCGCATCGTCAGCGTATCGCCCGAAAGTTTGTCGATATCGAATACGTGCAGCGGCCGGCAAAGGTCGTGGGTGACGTAGTTTGTGATGTCGACCAGGGCGGAAATCGGCCGCAGGCCGATGGCGCGAAGCCGGTCCTGCATCCATTGCGGGCTGGGGCCGTTCTTCACGCCACGAAAGGCGCGGCCGACCACCATCGGGCAAGCCCCGCCCTCGTCGCCCAGGTCACGCGCCCACTGGACGGGACTGTCGAACGTGCCCGCGATCTCGTCGTAGGGCCAGGGCTTCAGCGTACCGATGCCCGATGCGGAGAGGTCGCGGGCGATGCCGTGGACACCGGCGCAATCGCCCCGGTCCGGGGTCAGCGCGATCTCGATTACCGGATCGTCGAGACCCATGTAATCGACGTAGGACTTACCGACGGGCGCATCGGCCGGCAGGTCGATGATGCCCTCGTGATCGTCGGACAGGCCCATCTCGCGCTCCGAGCAAAGCATGCCGCTCGACGCGACGCCGCGGATCTTGGTTTCCTTGAGATCGAGCCCGGTGCCGGGAATATGCGTGCCGGACGGCGCGAAGACGCCTTTCATTCCGGCCCGTGCGTTCGGCGCGCCGCAGACGACCTGCGTTTTCTCGCTGCCGGTATCGACGACGCAAACGCGCAGCCGGTCGGCGTCGGGATGCTGCTCGCAGGAGACCACCTCGCCGACGACGAAGGGTTTGAACGCGGCCGCCGGATCGTGCAGCTCTTCCAGCTCCAGGCCGAGCGCCGTCAGCTTGTCGGTGATTTCGCCGATCGGCGCGTCGGTGTCGAGATGATCCTTCAGCCAGGAGAGGGTGAACTTCATGGCGTCAGCCCCCGCAGCAGGGTCGGCACCTCGAGCGGCACGAAACCGTAATGGCGCAGCCAGCGCAGGTCGGCGTCGAAGAAGGTGCGCAGGTCGGGGATGCCGTATTTCAACATCGCGATGCGCTCGATCCCCATGCCGAAGGCGAAGCCCTGATATTTCTCGGGATCGACATTGCAGGCCGCCAGGACCTTGGGATGGACCATGCCGCAGCCGAGAATCTCCAGCCAGTCGTCGCCTTCGCCGATCTTCAACTCGCCGCCCGCGCGGCTGCAGCCGATATCGACCTCGGCCGACGGTTCGGTGAAGGGGAAGTAGCTCGGCCGGAAGCGGACCGGCACGTCGTCGACTTCGAAATAGGCGCGGCAGAACTCGATCAGGCAGCCTTTGAGATGGCCCATATGCGTCGTCTCGTCGACGATCAGCCCTTCGACCTGATGGAACATCGGCGTGTGGGTCATGTCGGAGTCGCAGCGGTAGGTGCGGCCCGGCACGATGATCCGCAACGGCGGCTCGGTCGTCTGCATGGTGCGGATCTGCACCGGCGAGGTGTGCGTGCGCAGCAGCAGCCGCTCGCCATCCTCTTTCTCCGGCAGATAGAAGGTGTCGTGCATCTGCCGGGCTGGATGCTCCGGCGGGATGTTCAGAGCCGTGAAGTTGTGGAAATCGTCCTCGATATCCGGGCCCTCGGCGACCGCGAAGCCCATCTCGCCGAAGATCGCGATGATCTCGTCGAAGGTCTGGCTGATCGGGTGCAGGCGGCCTTCGGGTTCCGGGCGGACCGGCAAGGTGATGTCGACCCGGTCGGCGGCCAGTTCCGCGTCGAGCGCGGACGCGGCCAGTCCGCCGTGGCGCGCTTCGATCGCTTCCGCGACGGCGGTCTTGACCGCGTTCAGCGCCTGCCCGGCCGCGCGGCGTTCATCCGGATCGAGGCCGCCGAGCCCTTTCATCAGCTCCGTGACACGGCCCTTGCGGCCCAGCGTCGACACGCGGATTTCCTCCAGCGCGTCCAAACTGTCCGCCCCGCTGACCTCCGCCAGAAGTTCTTCACGCAGTTGGTCGAGGTTCTCCATCGCCAAGTCCGGACCGGACCGTTACTCGGCGAGCGCCGCCTGGGCCTGCTCGACCAGCGACTGAAAGGCCTGCGGCTCGCTGATCGCGAGTTCCGACAGCACTTTCCGGTCGAGATCGATGCCAGCCTTTTTCAGACCGTTGATAAAGGCCGCGTAATTCATCCCGTGCATGCGGGAGGCGGCGTTGATCCGCTGGATCCACAAACGCCGGAAGTCGCGCTTGCGCGTGCGCCGGTCGCGATAGGCGTATTGCAGGTTTTTCTCGACCCGCTGAATTGCGGCGCGGAAGGTGTTCTTCGAGCGTCCGCGCGCGCCTTTGGCGGCCTTGATGACTTTGCGATGACGGGCGTGCGTCGTCACGCCCCGTTTGACCCGTGACATGGTATGGCTCCGTTATACTAGCGGTAAGGCAGATAGTGCTTCTTGACGACCTTGGCGTCCGCGTCGGACATGATCTGCGTCCCGCGGTTGGTGCGCTTCATCTTCTGCGAGCGGCGGCGCAGCATGTGCGACAGACCGGCGCTGTTGAAGCGGACCTTGCCTTTGGCGGTCAGACGGAACCGTTTCTTGGCACTGGATTTGTTCTTCAATTTGGGCATTTCGATTTCCTCGTCAGTATTTCATGCACGCTGGCGCATATCGTTTTACGGTCGGCAGGGCATACCCAGGGCCACAGCCGCCCTTCTTAGCGCGCGCCTTATAACGCCGGAACCCCGGCGATGCAAGGCCGGACGCGGCCCGCGGGCGCCTGTAAAGCTTATGTAAAGTTTTTGCAAAGGGGGTCGAATTCGCTCCCACGCGCCCCAATTGAACGGAGAAGCGCCGGAACAGGTGACATTTACGGAGTACGACGCATGCTGAAACCCCGCGCAAGCGCCTCTATCGTCCTCGGATTGCTGCTTTCGGCGCTCCTGTTCGCCGGCTCCGCCCGGGCGGCGGACACCGGCAAGACCCTGGAAACGGCCATCTTCGCCGGCGGCTGTTTCTGGTGCGTGGAGTCCGATTTCGACGCCGTGCCGGGCGTGGTGAAGACGGTCTCCGGCTTCACCGGCGGGATCACGCCGAACCCGACCTACAAACAGGTCGTCAACGAGGCGACCGGCCACCGCGAGGCGGTGCGGATCACCTTCGACCCGAAGAAGGTCACCTACGCCCATCTGGTCGACATATTGTTCCACAGCGTCGACCCGACCGACGGCGGCGGCCAGTTCTGCGACCGGGGGGTGAGCTACACCACGGCGATCTACGCGACGACACCCGAGCAGAAGCAGATCGCGGAAAAAGTCAAAAAGACGCTGCAGAACTCCGGCGTGCTGAAGGCGCCCATCGTGACGCCGATCGAGGACGCGGGCCCGTTCTTCCCGGCCGAGGACTACCACCAGGACTTCTATACGAAGAGCCCTATCCGCTACAAATTCTACCGCTTCAATTGCGGCCGCGATTCAAGGATCGGGTCGCTATGGGGCAAGGACGCGCACAAGGGCATCGCCAAGCACTGATAAGGTGACGCCCACCGCCCTATTCGATACCCAGCGCCTTCAGCCCCGCCGTCACGCCCTTCAGGGACGCCGCGACGGTCACCGCGTCCGCATCCGGCCGTCCCTTGAAACCGATGAGCAACCGCTTGCCGGACTTCATGGCTTCCTTCTGACCGTCGTCGAGGCTCAACGCCGCCTGACAGCCCTGTTGCGTGCAAGTCTGCCAGATCAGGTTGAACTGCTCGCCCTCGTCCACCTTGCCGCCGATCCCGGTGGCGAGATAGACGCCGAGCGGCACCCGGACGACGAGGCCCAGCTTCTGGTCCCTGCCGAGCCTCCGCAAGGTCAGCCGCATGACCGGCTTTTTCGACTCCTTCTGCACGATCGTCTGCTGCAGGACGCACACCGTCCGCGCCGCCGACAGGGCCTGGCAGTTGAAGATCCAGTCGCCGATCGCGTCGCCCACCTTCGGCGCGGTCTGGGCTTGCGCCGCGGTGATCGTAAGGCCAAGGGCCAACCCTACGGCCCAAAACATTTCGAACCATTTTTTCATGAGCTTCTTTCCCTAACACGCCCTGAGCGCAACAGACAACTGACCGCGCACAGTGGTCGGAAAGCGCGACACCTGTCAACGGTCCGTCTTTCTCCGCGCGCCTGGATTCAGGCGTCCTCCCGCGTCTCTTCGCGGATCCAGCGCAGGAAATGCTTCAGCGCTGGCCGCTGGATGCCGGCGCGCCAGACGAGGTAGTAACCGGCCGAAAGGTCGTCGGGCTCTTCGTGCAGCGCGACGAGGTGGCCCGCCGCCAGATCGTCTTCGACGAACACCCGCGCGGCGGCCGCCACGCCTTGCCCGTTGCGCAGCGCGGTGAGGACCATGTAGCCCGGCAGATCGGTGATCTGCGCCCTGGCCGGCATCTCGATCCCCTGCTCCGCCAGCCAGAGTTTGACCTCCTCCGTGCCCAGTTCCTGCAGCCAGGGGAATTTCAAAAGGTCTTCCGGCGGCCCCCGCCAATCCTTGCCCACGAGGTCGGGCGACGCGACGATCACGAAACCGGACGGCAGCAGCAGTTCGTACTCGACGCCCTGCCACCCGCCGGACCCGAACCGGATCGCGACATCGCAATCGGAACTCGCGAAATCGATCGCCTCCACCGTCGGATTGACCACCAGGTCGATGCCGGGATGGGCGATGCGGAACAGTTGCATCCGCGGCAGGAACCAGCTGACCGCGAAGGACGGCGTCATCGTGACATGCAGCGGCCGTTCCTGCTCGGCGGCGGTGAGGCCGCGTAAAGCCTCCGCCATCTGGCCGAAGCTCTCGGTCAGTTGCCCGGCCAGCAAGGCGCCCTCCGGCGTGGGCGCAATACCCCGGCCCGCGCGCCGGACGAGCCGCAGCCCGAGATGGGACTCGAGGGATTTCACCTGCTGCGCGACCGCCGCATGGCTGACATTCAGTTCGCGCCCGGCGGCGGAAAAACTCAGATTGCGCGCCGCCGCCTCGAACGCGCGCAGGCCGGTAAGGGGTGGGAACCGTGTCCAATCCATATGTAAGTAAATATTACATATTGAAAATATAATCGAATGGAATCTCTCACTTCAATCAAATATATCAGCGGTTAGAACATTCCAAGGAGACACCCGATGTTTCAGGTACACGCCGATTGGATGCGGATTGCGACACGAACCGAACCGCGCGAGTTCCCAATTCACTCGCCGCGCACCGGCAACACACCGGCCAACATCGCTCGTCGACCAAAGTTCCGCTGGTTACGCTGGCGCAAGGGACGCAAATCGGCATCCTAAGCGCGTCCGTTCGCTCGACTTCGCCTGGCGCTTGACGTCGCGCGGGTTGCCGCGCAAGAGTGCCTGCCTCACGAGTGTGATGGTTTTGAAATTCGTCGCATTGGATGCGACGAATTTCGGAAGCTGAATCACACTTGTTTCTTATAGTTAGTGTGCTGATTCACGTGAAATTCAATACATTGAATTTCACGATCAGGACACAAAGGGGCAGGACATGGACCTACAGCTCAGCGGCAAGACGGCGCTGATTACCGGTGGATCGAAAGGGATCGGGCGCGCCGTGGCGGAGCGGCTCGCCGAGGAGGGCTGCAGCCTGCATCTCGCGTCGCGGACGGAAGCCGATCTGGTCGCCGCGCGCGACGCGCTGAACGAGAAATACGGCGCCCAGGTCACGGTCCACGCAGCCGACCTGTCGAACGGCGACCGCATGCGCCAGCTCGCCGCCGACACCGCTGGCATCGACATCCTGGTCAACAATGCGGGCGCCATTCCGGCCGGCGCGGTCGATGCGGTCGACGAGGCAACCTGGCGTCAGGCCTGGGACTTGAAGGTTTTCGGCTATATCAACCTGGTGCGCGAAGTCTACCCGGCGATGGTCGCGCGCGGCGACGGGGTCATCGTCAACGTCATCGGCGCCGCCGGCGAAGCGCCGGTCCCGAACTATCTCGCCGGATCGATGGGCAATGCCAGCATCATGGCGATGACCCGCGCGCTGGGCGGCGAAAGCCTGGACAAGGGCGTCCGAGTCGTCGCGGTCAATCCGGGCCTGATCGAGACCGAACGGCTGGTCACGATTTATGAAGTCCTGGCGGAAGAGAAGTTCGGCGACAAGTCGCGCTGGCCGGAATTCCTAACGAACCTGCCGCAGGGCCGCGCCGGGAAGCCGGAAGAGGTCGCCGACCTGGTGACCTATCTGGCGAGCCCGAGGGCGTCGTGGGTCAGCGGACAGGTCGTCACCGTCGACGGCGGCATGACGCAGCGCAACAGCCTTTAGTCACAACAACAAAAAGTGGAAATCGCCATGGCGCGTATTGCCGTCGAAATGGAAGACCGCGAGGAAGGCCGCCTCGCGACGGTCACGATCGAAAACGTGGCCAAGGCGAACTGCCTGACCAGCGGTCTGGTCGCGGAGTTGGAAACCGCGTTCCGCGATCTCGCCACCGATGACGATCTGCGGGTCGCGGTCCTGACGGGCGAAGGGCCGCGATCCTTCATCGCCGGCGCCAATTTGCAGGAGCTGCGCAGTTTCGACGCCAAAAGCGGGCGCGCCTACATCACCGGCCTGCAGAACGCCAACCAGGCGATCCGCGAGATGCCGGTGCCGGTCATCGCGCGGGTCAACGGCGCCTGCATGGGGGCCGGGCTGGAGGTAGCGGCAAGCTGCGACATCCGCATCGCCAGCGACAACGCGCGCTTCGCCATGCCCGAAGTGCTGTTCGACTTGCCCTCGGTCATAGAGGCCGCGCTGTTCCCGCGCCTGATCGGCTGGGGCCGGACCAGCTGGCTGATCTATCGCGGTGACGCGATCGACGCGGATACGGCCTTAAGTTGGGGGCTGGTGGAACATGTGGCAACGGCCGCCGAGCTTGACGCGGCGGTCGCCGAAACCGTCGACATGATCATGGGGAACGGGCCGGTCGGCATCCGGTTGCAGAAGAAGCTGATGCGCGATTGGGAACGGATGTCGCTCGACGACGGTGTCCACGCCGGGATCGAGTCGTTGTCCAGCGCGTTTCGCGACGGGACGCCGGCCCCGCGCATGGCGAAGTTTCTCGACGGCGGTGGATGAGGCGAGATCAAAATTCGATCCGCAGCGCGCCACGGCGGCGGCTCGCGTAACCGAATACAGCCCGTTGAGCGGTGGGGTCTCCGGGCGCCTATTTCGGCGCCAGGATCATGATCATCTGCCGCCCTTCCATCTGCGGCAGTTGTTCGACCTTTGCCGGTTCGTCGAGATCGACCCGCACCCGCTCCAGCACCTTGCGGCCGAGCTCCTGATGCGCCATCTCGCGACCGCGAAACCGCAAGGTCACTTTAACCTTGTCGCCTTCGCCGAGGAATTTCACCATCGCCCGCATTTTAACATCGTAGTCGTGATTATCGATGTTCGGGCGCATCTTGATTTCCTTGACGTCGATTGTCTTTTGCTTCTTGCGCGTCTCGTTCGCCTTCTTCTGCGCAATGTATTTGAACTTGCCGTAATCCAAAATCTTGCAGACCGGCGGATCGGCGTTCGGCGATACTTCGACCAAATCCATCCCCGCCTCGTCGGCCCGGTTAAGGCCCTCGGCGAGCGGCACGACGCCGATCATTTCCCCATCTTCATCGACAAGTCTGATCTTGTCTGAATCGATATCCCTGTTGACGCGCGGACCCTGTTTGACCGGCGCGGCATTGTATGGTGGACGAGCTATAGAATCCTCCTGTAGCGGTTAATGTTTAAAGAGCTCCGCAGCGGTCCTTGGATCGCGTGCGTCACCCGTTTTTACCGGCCCCGTCACGCTGGCGGCGCCGCTTCCTGCGTTAGTGTATTGAGCGCGTCATCAAGTGCAAGAATTTCTTGCTTCTTCCCGCCAAGCCGGCGCAACGCCAAAGTGCGTTCTTCCGCCTCCCGCTTGCCGACGACGACGATAACCGGGACTTTGGCCAGGGAGTGCTCGCGGACCTTGTAGTTGATCTTCTCGTTGCGCAGATCGGATTCCACGCGAAGCCCCGCAGCCGCGAAAGAAGCGGCGACTTCCGCCGCATAGTCATCCGCGTCGGAAGTAATCGTGGCAACGACCAGTTGGGTCGGCGACAGCCAGAAAGGCAGCCGGCCGGCGTAATGTTCGATCAACACCCCGAGGAACCGTTCGAACGAGCCGAGGATCGCGCGGTGCAACATGACCGGGCGATGCTTCTCGCCATCCACACCGACATAGTTCGCGTCGAGCCGTTCCGGCAGGACGAAATCGACCTGCAGGGTGCCGCATTGCCATTCGCGGCCGATCGTGTCGGTCAAAACGAATTCGAGCTTCGGTCCGTAGAACGCACCCTCGCCGGGATTGAGCGTGTAAGGCAGCCCGGCGGCCTCCGTTGCCTCGACCAGCGCCTTCTCCGCGCGGTCCCAGACCGCATCTTCGCCGGCACGCACTTCCGGCCGGTCGGAAAACTTCACCGCGACATCCTCGAAGCCGAAATCGCGATAGATGGATAGCAGGAGTTCGCAGAACTTCTCCGTCTCCGACACGATCTGGTCGTCGGTGCAGAAGATATGCGCGTCGTCCTGGGTGAAGGCGCGAACCCGCATCAGGCCATGCAGCGCACCGGATGGCTCGTTGCGGTGGCAGGATCCGAATTCGGCCATGCGGATCGGCAAATCCCGCCAGCTGGTGATCCCCTGGCGAAAAATCTGCACATGGCAGGGACAGTTCATCGGTTTCAGCGCCAGCACCCGATCGTGCTCGTCGTCGACCGTGAACATGTGCTCGCGGAACTTCTCCCAATGGCCGGAACTTTCCCAGAGACTGCGGTCGACCAGTTGCGGCGTCTTCACCTCGTCATAGCCGGCGTCCTCCAGCCGGCGCCGCATATAGGCTTCGCAAGCGCGATAGAGCGTCCAGCCCTTCGGATGCCAGAACACGCTGCCGACGGCCTCTTCCTGGATGTGGAACAGATCCATTTCGCGGCCGAGCCGGCGGTGGTCGCGCTTCTCGGCCTCTTCGAGCCGATGCAGGTAGGCGCGCAACTCCTTGTCCGTGCGCCAGCAGGTGCCGTACATGCGCTGCAATTGCGGATTTTTCGGATCGCCGCGCCAATACGCGCCGGCCAGCTTCATCAGCTTGAAGGATTTGCCCAGCCGCCCGGTCGACGGCAGATGCGGGCCGGTACAGAGATCGATCCAGCCGCCCTGCCGGTACATCGAGATATCCTCGCCATCGGGCAGGCCCGCGACATGCTCCGCCTTGAAGGTTTCGCCGATCTCCTCGAAAAATCGGACCGCGTCCGCGCGCGCCCAAACCTCGCGCGTGATGGTCTCGTCGCGGTCGACGATTTCCGCCATGCGCTTTTCGATCGCCTCGAAATCCTCCGGCGTGAACGCCGCGTCGCGATGGAAGTCGTAATAGAAGCCGTCCTCGATCGCCGGACCAAAGGTGATCTGCGTGCCGGGAAACAGGTCCTGTACCGCTTCGGCCAACACGTGCGCGCAGTCATGGCGCAGCAGATGCAGCCCTTCATCGGAATCGCGCGTGACGATTTCGATCACGGCATCATTCTCAATGACGTGCGCCAGGTCGCGTTCGGCGCCGTCGACCTTTACCATGACCGCCGCCTTGGCGAGCCCGGGTCCGATCGACGCCGCTATCTCCGCGCCGCTGACCGCGCCGTCATAATCCCGAACGCTGCCGTCGGGGAGGGTAATCGCTACCATTTTTCGTTCCGTCTCATTTCGCTTGCCGCGCGGCGCACCGGTTTACCGCAAGCGGATTGCCGCTTCAACCTCGTCAGGGCTCAGATCGGTGAGGGTATCGCGGCGCAGGATCTCGACATCCGGCCCCCGCTGAGCGCAAAGCGCGGGATCGGACTCCGCCGAAAACAGTACAAGCGACGGGCATCCGGCGGCGGCAATCAGGTGCATCGGACCGTTGTCGTTGCCAACGGCGCCCGAACCCCGACGCGCCAAACGCGCGATATCCGCTATTGAAGTTTTGCCGGTCAGGTCCACCGCTTGCGGGCAATCTTGTGAAATAGCCGTATTCCGCGCGGCTTCCTCTGCCGCCCCTATCAGTACCGGCACCCGCCCTTTTTCCATCAAGTTGTTGGCGAGAGAAATGTAGTGCGCCGCCGGCCAGCGTTTCCCCGGCCGGCCCGCCGATCCGCCCGGCACGAGTAGAACGAAGTTCGCCGGCAGATCGAACCCGTCGGTTCCGTCCCCGATCCAATCGAAATTGGGCAGCGGCACATCGTCGATTCCGGCCATAGCCAGCTGCTCCCGCTGGCGTTCGATCGTATGCATCATATCGCGGCGCGGATTGTCATGCGGCAGGGAACAGCCGGCGGCGATACCGCTCCAGTCCGGCTTCGGTTGCCGCAGAAGCCTAAAATAGTATGACGACCGGTCGGAGGTCTGCAGATCGTAGACCCGGTCGAACGAACCGCCATCGAGCTGCCGTTTCAACGCGAGCCAGGCGCCGGGCTGCCACCAGCGCGGCCGACGGTCGGTCCAGATTTCGTCGAAATATCCGCTTTGCCTCGCGAAATCCACATACGGTTCCGTCGTCAACAAGGTGATGCGGGCCGAACGACAGGCCTGCCGAATGGCCGCGCAGGGCCCCATCGCCTGAACGAAATCGCCCAACGCGCTCAGCTTGATGACCAGTATGTTTCGCGGGTCGGCCGTCACGCCGCCGCTTCGCCGTCGATCTGCGCTTCTTCCAGCAATTCCCGGTAAACGTCCAGCGTCGCCGCGCACATTTTCTGCTTGGTGAACAGTTCCTGGCTTCGTGTTATCGCCCGCCGCGCCCAAGATTCGCGCGCCGTCGCATCAAGCGCCAACGCCGAGCGTAAGCCGTCGGCTAGCGCCTCGGGATCGTTGGGCGGCACGAGCCAGCCGGTTTCTTCGGGCAGGACCAGCTCACGGCTCGCACCGTGATCGGCGGCGACGATGGGGCGGCCCATGGCCTGCGCTTCGACGATGACGCGGCCGAAGGCTTCCGGATCGGTCGAGGCGGACACCACCACGTCCGCCAGCATCAACGCCGCCGGCATATCGTTGCAATCGCCCACAAGATGAACCACGCCGCCCAGCTTGCGCTTGGCGATCAAGCCTTCGAGCTCCCGCCTGTAGCCGGTTCTGCCCTGGTCGCTACCGACGATCAGGCAGCGGATGTCGTCACGCCCGAGCCGCGCGATCGCTTCGATGAGGACGGCTTGGCCCTTCCACCGCGTCAAACGGCCGGGCAGCATGATAACGGGAACGCCGTCGGCAAGCCGCCAGTTGGCCGAAAGTTTTATCACGCGCTCGGCGCTCACTTTCGCCGGGTCGAAATGATCGATGTCGATGCCGCGATGAATGACGCGGATACGCTCCGGGTCGGTCTTGTAGGTTTCCATCGCGTGCCGCGCGATGAAGGCGCTGATCGCGATCACCCGATCGCCGTCGGCCATGACCGAATTGTATAGCCGTTTCAGCGGCAGACCCAGATTGTAGGGCGCGTGGATTGTCGTCATGAATCGGACGCCGGCGCCGCGAGCGGCGCGGCGCGCGCTCCAGGCCGGCGCGCGGCTACGGGCGTGTACGATATCGACACTGTCTTCACGGATCAGCGACGACAGACGCTCCACATTGGAACGCATCGCCATCGGGTTCTTCGAATGGACCGGCAATTCGACATGTTCCGCACCGGCGCGCTGGATCTCTCGCGCCATGGGGCCGCCGGAAGATACGACCAGGGAGCGCCATCCGGCGTCCACCAGAGCCGCCGCCACGTCGACCGTACCGCGCTCGACACCCCCCGTCACAAGCGACGGGACAACCTGCATCACAACCGGCGGGTCGCTGGCATTGGCGTTATTCCGCATGGTAGGCTGCTCCGGCATGCGACGACTAATTCCTTAAAATCACAGTAATTTCCAGGCGGCGAAACGTGCAACAGCCTTCAATATTAGCACGCGAAGACGGCGCTACAATCGCCTACCACCACAATTCCGGCAGCGGTCCCGGCGTACTTTTCTGCGGCGGTTTCAAATCCGACATGACGGGGATCAAGGCGACAACGCTGGAGGCCTATTGCCGGGGACGCGGCCAACAGTTCACACGCTTCGATTATCAAGGTCACGGCGCCTCTTCCGGCGCGTTCGAGGATGGCACGATCGGCCTGTGGCGCGACGATATGCTGGCCGTCTTCGAAGAGATCACGGATGGCCCGCAGATTGTCGTCGGGTCGTCCATGGGCGCCTGGATGGCGCTGCTGCTGACCCTGATGCGCGCCGACCGGATCGCCGGACTGGTGCTGCTGGCCCCCGCCGCCGACTTCACGACCGAACTGCTGTGGAAAAGCCTCGAACCCGACGCCCGCGCGCAGATCGAACGGGAAGGCGTGTGGCTGCGCCCGTCGATCTACGATGACGGTCCTTACCCGATCACCCGGAATCTGATCGAAGAGTCGCGAGCGCATCTGGTCCTGGGACACCCCATCCGCTTCAACGGACCGGTCCGAATTCTGCTCGGCCTGCAGGACGAGACGATCCCCGTCGAGCATATCCTGCGCACTGCCGACGCAATCACATCCGACGATATCGAGATCACGCTGATCAAGAACGGCGACCACAGGCTGTCGAACCCGGACGATCTAGACAAGATCCGCGCCGCAGTCGCGGAACTCGGCGGCTAACGCGGCCTAATTCAAGAACACCTGCCGCAGATAGGCCTTCACGCGGGCGATCGCCTTTGCGCGGGCCTTCCTATTTGTGCCGATATGCACCGTCCGCTGGCCACTGCGGTAGGCGCTGTTTTTCGTCGTTATCGCTCGTTCCCTGGAATTCGGGTGATCGAAGGCATGATAGGCGCCGTCGTAGGCGTCATAGGCAACCTTCGCGCCGCCGCGCGCCGTCGCCTCGTCGGCCAGGGCCATGCAGGGTTTCGGCTTCGTCCAATCATCCGCCAGACCAATTTGCAGGAGGACCGGCAGCGCCGCTTTATACTCTGTGACCGTGCGGCGTAATTTTATACAACCCGGATAGAAGCCGATCGCCGCGCGGAAATCTTGCTCGAGATCCGCTGGCCGCTGCGGTGCGTCTTGCCGCACGGCCCACAGCATGGACATTGCCCCGTTCGACCAGCCCATCAGGACGATCCGGTCCGGTTGGACAAAGGATTGCGCCTGCAGCCACCGCAGCGCACCGTAGGCGTCGTATGGACGGTCGCGCGACGGCGTGACCGGCCGGTTCCTGATTCGGCAGATGCTCCCAAGACCGCGGGCCGTGAAGCTGTCCGCCAACAACACCGCGTAACCTTCGCCGCGCAGGATTTCGAGCCACGCGGTTTCGCGCGCCTTGATCGTCCCGTCCTTGTTCAACATGCCGGCGCAGCCATGCATCATCAGGACCGTGTCGAATGGCCCTTCACCGGAAGGCTTGTAGAGGTAACCCGACAAGCGCGTCCCATCGCCGCTGACGAAAGAAATAGCGTTGGGCTGGAGACCGCTCGACGGTTTGCGCGCCGGCGACCCCGTCGCCGCCTGACACCCAACCAGAAGAACGAAGGCGGATATGAAGAGAAGCCGGATCATTTAGCCATCTCCCGGAGCGCTTCCCGGTAATTCGGCCATTTGAGGACGACACCGAGTTCTTTCTTGACCCGATCGTTCGAAACACGCTTGCTATCGCGATAGAAGCTCCTGGCCATGTCGCTAAGTTCCGCTTCCTCGAAGGCGATTTCCGGCGGCGGTGCGACGCCCAGCAAATCGCATGCAAAAGCGATCACGTCTTGTGGCGCCGCCGCCTCGTCGTCGCAAACGTTATAGACCGCGCCCGCGTTCGGCCTGTCGATGGATGCGCGCAGAACATTGGCGATATCATCGACATGGATGCGGCCGAAAACCTGGCCCGGCTTGACGATACGGCGCGCCTGACCGCGCCGCACCGTATCGATCGCGCTGCGGCCCGGCCCGTAGATTCCGGCCAGCCGGAACAGCTGTACGGCGGCATCCGTATTCAGGGCGCGCCACTCAGCTTCCGCGGCAACCCGACGGCGGCTTCGTTCGCCGGTCGGCTGCAAGTCGGAGGTCTCGTCGACCCATTCGCCGCCGCGGTCGCCGTACACACCGGTTGTGGACAGGTAACCTATCCATTCCAGTGTTTCGATGGCCGCGATATCGGGGGCGTGACATGACAGGACGGGATCGCCCACGGTCCCCGGCGGAACGGAAGACAATATGTGTGTCGTACCAGCGAGCGCCGACCGCGGATCTTCCATTGGCGCCGATCCGTCGAACTCGTGAATCTCGTATCCAAGCGCCTCCAAATCAGCTTTATCGCCCCTGACGGTTCCGGCGATGCGCCAGCCCTCATGACGGAGCCGTTCCGCAAGCACGCGCGACGTATAACCCAGCCCGAAGCAGAAGAGACGCGGTGAACGGCTCAAACTCATGATGACATCCAAACAATTCAAGCGGCGCGCCAAAATCCTGTATAACGCGCGGCATCATGGCTCGGACTGCGAAACGGTCAAGAATTTCCCGCGCGACAATCCTGGGCGCGGCGATTGCCGTCGTCGCGCTGCCGGTCTTCGCCGCACCGATGCGGATCGATGGCGGCAACCGAACCTACGAAAAATGCACGCGCCTGGCGCAGAAGGATCCGGATGCGGCCCTGGAGGCGGCATTGAGTTGGCAGGATTTGGGCGGTGGCGAAGCCGCGCGCCATTGCGGCGCCGTCGCGCTGTTCAATCTGGGCCAGTTCCAGCAAGCCGCGAAGCGGTTCCAATCCGTCGCCGAAGCGATGGGCGACGCGGCGCCAAACGAGCGGGCGACGACGCTGGCCCAGGCCGGCACCGCCTGGTTTCGCGCCGAGCAGTTGGAGCAGGCCCATGCCGCCCAGACCGCCGCGCTGAAACTGGCGCCAAACGATGCGGAGATACTCATCGACCGGGCCATGACACTGGGCGCGGCGAAGAACTATTGGGAAGCGATCGACGATCTGAACCGGGTGATCGAGGCCGATCCGGATCGCACGGACGCCCTGATCCTTCGCGCCAGCGCCTATCGCTTCGTCGACGCGTTGCCGCTGGCCCAGGAAGACGTCGCCGCCGCCTTCCGTCTCGCCCCGGAGCGCCCTGAAGTGCTGCTCGAATACGGCATTCTGAAACGCCTGACCGGCGACCGGGGCGGCGCGCGGCGGGCCTGGCTCGAACTGATCCGTTTGCACGAAGGGAAACCCGCGGCCGACGCAGCGCGACGCAATCTCGAATTGCTGGACGTCAAGGTGGCGCCCTAGAAATCCAGGTCCGCATAATGTTTTGGCGGCGGCGCGCCCGGAATGTGATCGCCCAGCAGCGATCGGAAACTGGGTCGCGATTTGATCCGCGCGTACCACTCCCGGGCCGCGCCATGCTCGTCCCAGGGCACGTCACCCAGATAATCGACGCAGGAGATATGCGCCGCCGCCGCGATGTCCGCCAGCGACAGCTCGTCTCCGGCGATCCAGCGGCGCTGTTCGGTCAGGTAGCCGATATAGTCGAGGTGAAAATGGATGTTCTGGTTGCCGGCCCGGATCGCGGCGGAGTCCGGTTCACCCAGCCCGAGGAACCGCTTCATGATCTTTTCGTTGACGAGGTTCGCCGTCACTTCGCCGTGAAACTTCAGATCGAACCATGCGACGAGGCGTCGTGTCTCCGCGCGCATCGCGGGAGAACGGCCGATCAGGGGCGGGTCGGTGTGCTTTTCATCGAGATATTCGACGATCGCCGTGGAATCCGCGAGCACCATGCCGTCATCCTCGACCATGACCGGCACCTCGCCGGTGGGATTGAGCGCAAGATAATCCTCGCGGCGTTCCCAGACCTTTTCGACCTTGAGAGATACGTCAACGCCCTTCTCGCCCAGCACGATACGGACCTTGCGGCTGAACGGCGACAGCCAGAGATGATACAGCAAAGGCATGGGCCCATATTAGGCGCTGCGCCGGAAATGGAAAGAGGGCGCGCGACGCCGCGACGCCACCGCCGTCGGAAAAAGGCATCATTGCCGCATAAACAATTTCTATCCCTGCGGCCGCGAAACTGCGTATAACGATATCGACATTTATGCGGGGTGGGCGTGGCGCTATACCATATCTTGATTTTGGCTATCGTTCAGGGGATCACCGAATTCCTGCCGATCAGTTCCTCGGGACATCTGATCCTGACCTCCCAGGTCCTCGATTGGCCCGATCAGGGGCTGATAATCGACATCGCCGTGCATGTCGGCACCCTGTTCGCCGTCCTTCTCTATTTCTGGCGCGATATATGGCTGATGCTGGTTGGCGTGGTCCGTTTGGCGACCGGCCGCGGCGGACCGGGCGCCCGGTTGGCGCTGTTCGTAATCGGCGGCACCGTGCCGGTCGTCGTCGCCGGCTATTTCGGCAAGGATTTCATCGCCACCAGCCTGCGCAGCGCGGAGGTCATCGCCTGGGCGACTTTGGGATTCGGCATCCTGCTGTGGATCGCCGACCGGGTCGGCATGACCCTGCGCACGGTCGAGCATCTGAGTTGGGGCGGCGTCCTGTTCATCGGCCTGATGCAGGTACTGGCCCTGATACCCGGCACCAGCCGCTCCGGTATTACGATGACGGCGGCCCGCCTGCTCGGCATGGAACGGCCGGAAGCGGCGCGCTTCTCCATGCTGCTGTCGATACCGACGATTCTCGGCGCCGGCGCGCTGAGCGGCTACGACCTCTACCGGGCAGGCGATATCGCGCTGGGAACCGACGCCTTGATCGCCGCCGTCCTGGCCTTCTTCACCGCCATCGTCGCGATCTGGGCACTGATGCAATGGCTGCGGCAATCGAGCTTCACGCCGTTCGTGCTCTATCGGATCGTGCTGGCCGCGGGCCTGCTCTACTGGGTATATGCCTAATTTAGGCGGTCGACCGTCGGCAGCACCATCGGCGCCAATTCCGCCGCGGTCCGGCCGGCCCAGTCGCGCGCCGGCACCTGTTCCATCGACCGGCGCTGCGCTGCCTCAAGCGCTTCGGACGCCGTTTCGAGGTCGATATTGAGCGGCCTGCCGTCCGCAACGACGCGCACCCCGTCGACATAAACGTCGCGCACGGCGCGGTCGGCGGCAACGAAGATCAGGCTACGCAGCGGCTCGCGCAGCGGCATCATCGACGGGTCCTTGATGTCGACCAGCACGAGATCGGCCTTGCATCCCGGCGCCAGCCGGCCGATGTCGTCGCGGCCCAACGCCTTCGCCCCGCCGACGGTCGCCGCTTCGAAGACATCGCGCGTTTCCAGATCGTCGACCGTCTCCATCGCGACGCGGGCGAAGTTCCCTGCGCCGCGCATTTCCTCCAGGAAATTGTGCGGGTAGGTGTCGGTTCCGATACCCAGATTGACGCCGGCGCGCCGATAGTCGCCGAAGCTGCGCAAAGTGATCCCACGCCGCATGAACACGGTCGGACAGTGCGCCACGGTCGTTTCAGTGTCGCGCAGGATTCCCAAATCGTCCCGCGAGGTCCAGTGCAGCCAGGGATGATGGTCGAGAAAAATGCCGTGCCCGATGATGGCGTGTGGTCCGAGGCCGCCGATATCCTGGAGCCAGCGGATCGGCGTCACGCCATGCCGCCGGATCATCTCGTGGAACTCGGTCACGCTCTGCGCCGCGTGAATCTGAAACGGCAGCTGCCGCTCCTTGGCGTAATCGGAAGCGTCGCGGATCAGGTCGGGGGTACAGGTATCGACCTGCGCCGGGCAGACCATGCCGCTGAGCCGGCCCGACGGATGCTGCCGCGCCAGTTCGATGATCCGTTGCGCTTGCGCGAACGCCTCGCGGCCGGCCTGTTCGTCCCAGTCGTATTCCACCCGCTTGCCTTCGGCGACGTACCAGCGCGCGTCGCGGAACATCGGCGCTGCCACGGCGCGGATACCGCTGTCGGCCAGCGCATCCAGCCACCCATCGAACGGTATGGAAAGGTCGGCGACGGTCGTCACGCCGCTCATCAAAAGTTCGGCCATAGCGACCTGGATGCCGGCGATCGCGCCGTCCCGATCGTTCTCGAAGACAGGCAGAAATTCGTACAGCGAGCTATGCCAGAAATTGGGGCTGCGCGTTTCGTCGGTCAGCCCCTTGCGCAGCGGCTCGCTGGTCGGGTGGGTATGGATATTGACCAGGCCGGGAATGACCAAACGGTTCCGGCCGTCGATTTCCTCAGCGGCCGCACCATCGTACGGCCCTCCGACATGGACGATCTTGCCATCTTCGAAAGCGATATCGGCATCGTTCAGGTAGACGTGCCGCGCATTCGCATTGTCCCAGGCGACAACCCAGGCCGCGTTTCGAACGACCGTTACGGCCATGGCCGGTTAAGCGGTTTGCGCATCGTTGAAACGGCCACCGCGCCGGAAGCGATCGAGATAGGTTGGTAAAATGAGCTCCGCCGCCGTCGGCGTGATGCCGAGCGCGTCCAATGTCGCGGTCGCGCCGGACACGATATTGTCGGTTTTCAGCAGGGTGACCTGATCGCGCGTCAACAAGGGCTTCGGCAGCAATTCCAGGAACGCAGCCTCGATCGATGCGACCCAGAACGGTACCGGCGCCAGGAAACATTTCCGGTCGGTCGCGCTCAGCACCAGTTCCATCAGCTGTTTGAAGCTGTACACGGTCGGCCCACCGAATTCGTAGGTTTCGCCGGCCGTGTCGCTCCGTTCGAGACAAGCGACGATGGCGTCGGCGACATCGCCGACATAAACCGGCTGGAACTTCGTACCGCCGTCGCCGTA
>CAYLTU010000025.1:29064-32651 GCA_964386465.1 uncultured Rhodospirillaceae bacterium | reverse complement strand
CCTGTTACCCATGTCTCCGGTCTACTCTGTTACCTATGTCGCCGGTTCGGACCCGGTTCGGACCCCCCCTGGCGGGGGAGGGTTAGGGTGGGGGGGATCGCTAATCGCGTCATGTCACACCACGTTTAAAAGATAGAGTATGCCCGCGCCAACGGCGAAAGCCCCGGCAACGGCCGCCAGGGTCTTCTGGCTGTCGCGCCAGGGCAGGAACTCTACGGCGAGCAACCGCAAGCCGCCCGCCATATGCAAAGCCAGCAGGACCACCAACCCGACTTCCGCCGCCTTGACCAGCGGCTGCTGTGTCCAGCCGAGGAAAGCATCCAGCCTTGCGCCGTCACCGACCGCCATCGACAACACATAAAGGTGGATAGGCAGGAACAGCGCCAAGGCCAGCCCTGAGGCGCGGTGCAACACGAACGCCCAATAGGTCGGATGATTGCGGTGCGCGGCGAGAACGCTCATGCGATAACCCCCACCGCGCGATAACCAAGCGCCAGGACGAGGAAGCAGAACAGTGCCGCGACGGCATTTGCGCCGGTGCCGCGCAGTGGCGTCATCTCGCGAACGATCGTCCGCAGGCCGATGGCGCCATGAATCGCCACGGCGACAATGAATACCCCGTACAATACCGGCCACAGCGCGTTGGTCTGGGTCCGGTTCAGGATTTCGGCCGCCGAAAGCCCGCCCTGCACGGCATAGATCATCGTCCCGAGATGCACCAAGACGAGCGGTGCAAGCACCATGGCCGACAGTCGCTGCAGCACGAACAGCCAAAGTTCGAACCGGCCGCTCATAACGCGCCCTTCAGCAGAGCCGCGAAGCTCTTGCGCTTGAGGCCCGCGATCGAAGCGGTCGGGTTGAGACTTTGCGGGCAATGACTGGCACAGCCCTGCTGGCTGTGACAGGCATGGCAGCCGGCGTCTCCAGCTACCGCCCTGAGGTGCCCGTTCGGGTCCGCGTCGCGCGCGTCGTTCACCAGCGTCCAAGCCCGATTCAACGCCGCCGGCCCTAGATAATCCGGGTTCCACGAAACCAGGTCGCACGCCGCATAACAGACCCCGCAGCCAATACACTCGATCGCCTCGCTCGCCTCCTTGCGCTCCCGGCTGTCCGGATCGACCTGCGCGAAACCGTCGAGTTCCGCCTCGCTCGGCACGAACCGCGCGTGCGCGTCGCGCCATTTATCGAAAAAAGCCGTCATATCGACGGCAAGGTCTTTCACCCGCGGAAAGTTGCGCAACGGCGCGATTTCGATACGACCGTCTTCCACGACCCCGTCGACATGCGTCCGGCAGGTCCAGCGCGGCCGGCCGTTCACCGTCATCCCGCATGACCCGCACATGCCGACGCGACAGGCAAAACGGTACGACAAGGTCGGATCGAGCCTTCGCTGCACGTAGGTAACCACATCTAGGATTGTCTGGCTCGTCTCGTGCGGGACGGTGAAGGATTGGTAATACCCGTCCTCTTCGCCGCGCCAGATATCGACTTTCAACGTTTTTCCGGCGTCGGCTGTCGTCACGGTAACTCCCTCATCTTTAGACCCGTCGAAAATCGGCGCGTATCCTCCGCTATGCCGTCATTTTTGGCAAACGTCTAATTTTTAAATCATTGCGGTAGGATAGAACCAACGTGCCACCGGGCCACACTTGACGGTAACTGAAAATTCCTGTTGGGTTACCCGATAAACAAAACTTCCGGTCGGGATTCTTAATGCTCCCGGCGCTACGAAGAATTGTACTTAAATGGTCACTGCCTCGGCCCCAGTTCGACCGTCGCAGAGACCTTTCACACGGGAGGCAATAATGCGAATGAAAACCCTACTTTCAGGCGTCGCGGTTTCGGCGTTCCTAACAGTTGGCGCGACGGGAACCGCCGTAGCAGAAGCCGACACGGTGCGTTTGGCGCAACAGTTCGGCCTGCTCTACGTTCCTTTGCACGTCGTGCTAGACCAAAAGCTTGTCCAGAAACACACCGCAAAGGCCGGTCTCGGAAATCCGAGGATCCAGCTTTTCAAGATCAGTGGCGGTGCCAACATCAATAAGGCGCTGTTGGCCGACACGATCGACTTCGGATCACACGGCGTCGGACCGGCGCTGAAGCTCTGGGGTAAAACCAAAGGCCGGTTCAAAGTCGCGCTGTCCATGGCCGACATGCCTTTGAAGCTTGTCACCAACGATCCGAAAATCAAGAAGATCGAAGACTATTTGAACGCCAAGGACCACAAAATCTCCACGCCGGCGGCCAAGGTTTCGATTCAGGCGGTAACGCTGCAGATGGCGGCGGCGCGGCTGTGGAACGAACCCAATAAGCTCGATCACCTTGTCATTTCGATGAAGCACCCGACGGCGCTGGCCGCGATGCTTTCCGGTGGCCAGGCAGTGAAAAGCCACTTCGCGACCCTGCCCTATTCCTATCAGGAACTGCAAAGCGGCAAGGTATGGAAAGTCACGGACTCCTATGAAATTCTGGGTGGCCAGCATTCGGTCCTCGTGATGAGCGCCAGTAAGAGTTTCAAAAACGATAATCCAAAGACCTATCAAGCCGTAATCGACGCGTTCGCCGAGGCCTTCGCCTGGGTCAACGCCAATCCGGACAAGGCGGCCGAAACCTACATCCGCTACACGAAGTCGAAGATCCCGGCGAAAACCGTGCAGGCTCTGCTGCACGACAAGGGTGAGCTGGACTTCTCCATGGTGCCGAAACACACCATGAAATACGCGGACTTCCTCAACAAGATCGGCGATATCCCGAAAGCGTCCAGCTGGAAGGACTACTATTGGGACAACAACTACAAGTTCAACGGTAGCTAACCCGATGAACGATGCAGCGACTGGAACGGCGGGGCATTCCCCCGCCGTTCCCACTGTCGAGCCGATTCTCGACGTCTCGGGAGTCACGCTTCAGTACAAGACCAAAGAACATCTTATCACCGCCACCTACAGGGTGGATTTTCAGGTTTTCGAATCCGACCGGTTTGTCCTGTTGGGACCTTCCGGCTGCGGTAAATCCACGCTGCTGAAAGGCGTGGCCGGTTATATGCAGCCCGTCGAAGGCACGATGAAACTGAAGGGGCGGGAAATTAGCGAACCGGGCCCCGACCGGGTCATGGTGTTTCAGGAATTCGACCAGCTCCTGCCGTGGAAGACGGTCAAACAGAACATCACCTTCGCGCTCCTGAATGGCGGCAAATGCGCCTCCAAAAAGGAGGCCAACGATGTCGCGATGGAGTACATCTCCAAAGTTAAACTGGAACGGTTCGAGGATACCTACCCGCACATGTTGTCGGGCGGCATGAAACAGCGCGTCGCGATTGCGCGTGGCATGGCGATGGAACCCGACATTCTGCTTATGGACGAGCCGTTCGCGGCCCTTGACGCGCTGACGCGGCGTCAGATGCAGGAAGAACTGCTCCAACTTTGGGACGACACGAAATTTACGGTCCTGTTTGTCACCCACTCCATCGAAGAAGCGGTGATCATCGGCAGCCGAATCCTGATCCTGTCGCCCCATCCGGGACAGGTGAAGGCGGAGCTAAACGCCCATCAGATGGGGCACGGCGATGTCGGCGACAAGGAATTCGCGCA
>CAYLTU010000025.1:22908-28964 GCA_964386465.1 uncultured Rhodospirillaceae bacterium | reverse complement strand
TACGCCATCGGTATCTCCATAGCCGCCGTGCTGGTCGTACTCGCCGTTGGCAGCAGATTTGGCGGCGACCTGTTGACCACATTAACGGCGATGCTCAATCCGCTGCCCGCGATCGCCCTCCTGCCGATGGCGATGCTGTGGTTCGGCCTCGGCCCCGGCGCCATCATCTTCACGCTTTTGCATTCGATTATCTGGCCGGTCGCCTTGAACACGCATTCCGGTTTTCAAAGCGTCAGCGAAACCCTGCGAATGGTCGGCGGCAATTATGGGCTTAAGGGGTTGCGCTACATCTTCAAAATCCTGGTCCCGGCAGCCTTCCCTTCGATCCTCACCGGACTGCGGATCGGCTGGGCCTACGCCTGGCGCACGCTGATAGCGGCGGAGCTCGTGTTCGGCGGACAGGTCGTCGACACCTCGGGACAGCTTGGCGCCGAAGGATCCACTTCCGGCGGACTCGGATGGATCATCTTCGAGAATCAGATGGAGAACCAGACACCCTATGTTTTTGCCGGGCTGTTCATGGTCATTTTGGTCGGCATCACGATCGAAAACGGCTTCTTCCGGAACATCGAAGAAAAGACGGTTCGCAAATGGGGCATGCAAAAGGCTTAAGCGGCCCTAGCGGCTAGGAAACACGATGAGCGACAATGCTATAGAAACGCACGTTCGGCCCGAATTCGAGAATAAGGACCTCGGCGCGGCGCAGAACGTCGATGTCGAACGGCCCCTTTCGCTTATCGAGCGAATTTCGAACATCAATGCCGTCCGCAAATTCAGCATCCTTCTCGGCCTGTTGTTTGCGTGGGAAGCCTATACGCAGATTTCCGAGGTTGAACCTTTGCTGTTTCCGAGCTTCAGCGCCAGCACAAGTGCGCTTTGGGAAACAATGCTCAGCGGTGAAATGCCTACGAAGATCTGGGTAACCGTCGAGATTCTGCTGGTCGGCTATGCTGCGGGCCTGGGCTGTGCCGCCATATTGCTGATCTGGGCGGTGCTCACGCGCGTCGGCAGCGACGTGCTCGCGACACTGACCGCGATGTTCCAGCCATTACCGGCGATCTCGCTTCTGCCCCTCGCCATGCTTTGGTTCGGCCTCGGCGCCTCGAGCCTGGTGTTCGTCACCATCCACTCCGTACTCTGGGCGGTCGCGCTCAGTACCCATGTCGGGTTCATGGGCGTCAGCGAGACTTTACGAATGGTCGGACGAAATTACGGGCTACGCGGCATTCCATACATTTTCAAGATTCTGGTGCCGGCCGGATTTGCGTCCATCCTGATTGGCCTTAAGGTCGGTTGGGCCTTTGCCTGGCGCACTTTGATCGGCGCGGAGCTGGTCTTCGGCGCGCTGTCGGGCGAAGGCGGTCTCGGCTGGATGGTCTACGAAAAAGGCGAGAACCTGGATACGACGTATGTTTTCGCCGCGCTGTTCATGGTCATCGTTATCGGCTTGCTGGTAGAGAACGTCGTTTTCCGGAATATCGAGCTGAAGACCGTCAACAAGTGGGGCATGCAACACTAATTTCCCACCAGGAACGGGAATGACTATTTCCACGAAGCCAATGACGACGACCCAATTCGTCGTCGAAGTCGAGGATATCGATCTCTCCAAACCGGTCGCTGGCACCACTGTCGCGGCTCTGCGTAAGGCGATCAACCGCTATTCCATCCTCGTCTTCCGCGACCAGTCCATCGACAACGATCAGCATATCGCATTCAGCCGAAATTTCGGCGACCTCGAAATCCACACCGTGAAGCAGTATCTGCTGCCGGACTACCCGGAGATCATCGCGCTCGCCAATCGGGGCGAGAACGGCACGACGCCGATCGAAAATGGCGGCGCCTATTGGCACACGGATATCTCGTACAAGGCGAAGCCGCCCATGGGCTCGTTGCTCTTTTCACTGGAAATCCCACCGGAGGGCGGCGATACGCTCTTCGCCGACATGTATGCGGCCTACGACGCACTCGACGACGAGATGAAGGACCGCATCGCCGGGTTGCGCGCCGTGCACGGTTATGAGGCACGGTTCTCGAAAATGGGCGAAGGCGGAAAAAGGCCCCAACTGACGGCGGAGCAGCTCGCCGAAGTGCCGGAAGTAACCCATCCTATAGTCCGCACCAATCCCGAAAACGGCCAAAAAGCGCTGTTCGTCAATGAAGGGTTTACGCTCGGAATCGAAGGCATGGCGAAAGACGAAAGCCGCGCCTTGCTCGACGCGCTCAACGCGCATGCCATGAAACCGGACTTCATCTACGCCCATCATTGGCGGGTCGGCGACCTGGTTTTTTGGGACAACCGGTCGGTCATGCATTGCGCGACGGCGTACGACACGAATTATGCCCGGCGAATGCATCGCACGACGATCCAGGGCGATGTCCCGATTTAGAGGCCAGCCTGCGGCGCTGGGTTACGTAAAGGGATGCGTCCACTCGGCACGCACTTCCGGGTCCCCTTCCTTGACCAGCCGTTTGTTTCTTAGCGCCACGAAATCTTCACCCGAAAGCAGTTGACCGAGCGCCCAGACCGCCATTGCCCGAACCAGGGGCGACGGATCGTCGAGCAATCGCTCCGCCGCCCCGGCGTGCGAGCGGTCGCCGCTATTGCCGAGCGCGATCAGCACGTTGCGCACGAACCGATCGCGCCCGGTTCGCTTGACTGCCGTTCCGGCAAAAAGCTTACGGAAGGCCACATCATCAAGTGCTGCAAGCTCGATCAAGCGTGGCTCCGCCAGAGCGTCCCTCTTCTCCAGGGCCGGTTCGGTCGCCGCGCGCGCGTACTTGTTCCACGGGCAAACCGAGAGGCAATCGTCGCAGCCGTAAATCCGGTTTCCCATCGCACTGCGATATACTCTGGGAATATGGCCCTTGTGCTCGATCGTCAGATACGAGATGCAGCGCCGCGCGTCGAGCCGGTAGGGTTCGGGAAAAGCTTCCGTCGGGCAAATGCTGAGACAACGGGTGCAGTTGCCGCAGCGATCCGTTTCGCCGTCGTCCGCCGACAAAGCCAGAACCGTATAAATCTCACCCAGAAACAACCATGAGCCGTGAGTCCGCGATACCAGATTGGTGTGCTTGCCCTGCCAGCCGAGGCCAGCCCGCGCGGCGAGCGGTTTCTCCATCACCGGCGCGGTGTCGGCAAAGACCTTGACCTCGGCCTCGAACCGCTCGTGCATCCAGCGGGCGACCCTTTTCAGCCGCTTCTTGACGACGTCGTGGTAGTCGCGGCTCTGCGCATAGACGGATACGGCCCCCCGATCTTTGCGGTCAAGGATGTCTAGTGGCGACCGGTCTGGGCCGTAATTCATGCCTAGCGCAACAACCGACTTCGCGTCCGACCATAGGACTTTGGGGTCGGCGCGACGGTCGGCCTTTGCTTCCATCCAACCCATGTCGCCGTGCCAACCGGCCGACAGAAATTCGGTCAACCGCGCGCTCGCTTCGGGCCCGGCACTGGGCGGTGCGAAACCGACCGCATCGAACCCTACGGAAAGCGCGTAGGCGCGAATTTCGTCCCGCGCGCCGGTCGCGGCGTGGTTATCCCCGTCCACGGTAGGGGGGAACCCCCTGATCCGGAATCCAGAGATCGTCGGGCGCCGGGCCAGTCTGATAGAAAACATCGATCGGCATGCCGCCGCGCGGGTACCAGTAACCGCCGATACGTAGCCATTGCGGTGCGATTTCAGCCTCCAGGCGTTTCGCGATGGCGACGGTGCAATCCTCGTGAAAGGCTCCTTGGTTGCGGAACGCGCCGAGATAAAGTTTGAGCGACTTGCTGTCGACGATGAAGTCGCCCGGCAGATAGTCGATGACGAGATGCGCGAAGTCCGGTTGTCCGGTCACCGGGCAGATCGACGTGAACTCCGGACAGGTGAAACGGACGACATAGCGACTGTCGCGCTGCGGGTTTGCGACTTTTTCCAACACCGCCGCATCAGGAGACTCCGGCAGGGAGATGTTGCTACCCAACTGGGTCAGCGATCCGGTTTCCGTCATTTTCTCACCCCGTCACAGCGGTTCGATATCGCCCAATGCCTGTTTGCCGCGGAATCGCGCGGCGTAATCATCCAGGCAACCCTCTTCGATCGCGTCGCGCAGGCCCGCCATGAGCTGTTGATAATAATGCAGATTGTGCCAGGTCAGAAGCATTCCGCCGAGCATTTCGCCGGCACGGTGCAAATGATGCAGGTAGGCGCGGCTGTGCGCCGTGCAAGCAGGGCAGGTACAATTCTCTTCCAACGGCCTTGGATCGTCGGCGTGCCGCGCATTGCGGATGTTCAACATGCCCCGCGCCGTGAACGCGCGTCCGGTTCGCCCGGAGCGCGTCGGCAGCACGCAATCGAACATGTCGATCCCGCGCTCAACGGCGCCGACGATATCGTCCGGCATCCCCACCCCCATCAGGTAACGCGGCCGGTCCTCCGGCAGGTTTGGCAGCGTCGTGTCCAAAACGCCGAGCATTACCTCCTGCCCCTCGCCCACCGCAAGCCCGCCGACGGCATACCCGTCGAAACCGATATCGATCAGCGCGGCCGCCGATTCCGCGCGAAGACCTTCGTAAACGTTGCCTTGGACGATGCCGAACAGGGCGTAGCCGGGCCTTTCGTCGAAAGCCGCTTTGCTGCGGGCGGCCCACCGGGTCGAAAGCGCCATGGACTGGGCCGCTTCGTCGTGGGTCGCCGGATGCTGCGTGCACTCGTCCAGCACCATCGTGATGTCCGAGCCCAGCAGATGCTGAATCTCTACCGCGCGTTCCGGCGTCAGCAAATGCCGCGATCCATCTATGTGCGAGGCGAATGCGACGCCGTTCTCGTCCAGTTCGCGCAGCTGAGCGAGCGACATGACCTGAAAGCCGCCTGAGTCCGTCAAGATCGGTCCACGCCAGCCCATGAACGAGTGCAATCCGCCGAGCTTGGCGATCCGTTCTGCGCCCGGTCGCAGCATCAGATGATAAGTGTTGCCCAACACGCTGTGGGCACCCGTGCTGCGAACCGCCTCGGCCGTCATCGCTTTCACGGTCCCGGCCGTACCGACCGGCATGAAGGCCGGGGTTTCGATGACGCCATGCGCGCAGGCGATCCGACCGCGACGCGCCTTGCCGCTTTGCGCAGTACGCTCGAAGCCAAAATCCGTCACGACAAACCCGCCTCCGGCGACAACAGGCAGGCGTCGCCATAGGAATAAAAGCGGTAGCCGCTCTCGACCGCGTGGCGGTAGGCGGCGCGCATCCGTTCGCGTCCGGCGAACGCGCAGACCAGAACGAACAGGGTCGATTTCGGCAGATGGAAATTCGTCATCATCAAGTCCACGGCGCGGAACCGTCTTCCCGGCGTGATGAACAGATCGGTTTCACCCTCGAACGGGCGCACCACACCGTTCTCGTCGGAGGCGCTTTCGAGGAGCCGAACGCAAGTGGTGCCGACGGCAACAATCCGGCCGCCTTCCGCCCGTGCCGCATTGATCGCCGCTGCCGCTTCCCTGGTGACGATACCGTACTCCGCGTGCATGGTGTGATCTTCCAGCGTGTCGGCCTTGACCGGCAGGAACGTGCCGATCCCAACATGCAGCGTGATCCGCGCGCATCCGATGCCGCGCGCGACGAGACTTTCCATCAACGCCGACGTGAAATGCAACCCGGCCGTTGGCGCCGCGATGGCGCCCGCCCTCGCGGCGAACATTGTCTGATAATCGTTCCGGTCGCTTTTTCGCGCGCCGCCGTCGCGCCGGATATAAGGCGGCAGCGGCATTGCACCGTGCCGATCCAACATTTCCAGGAGCGCACCAGCGGGCCGCGCGAAATCGAGCGCAATGTCGCCTTGCGGCGTTTTTTCGCGAACAAGGGCAGAGAAGCCGTCGGCGAAGTCGATACGGTCGCCTTCGCGCAACCGCCGTCCGGGTTTCGCGAATGCCAGCCAACGCCCCTCGCCTAGGTCGGTATGCAAAGTGACGCTTATCGCGGCCTCGCCACGCCGGCCCGACAGGCGCACCGGGACAACCTTCGTTTCGTTGACGACCAGCATATCCCCGGGATGGAGCAAATCAGCAAGGTCGGAAACGCG
>CAYLTU010000025.1:0-22808 GCA_964386465.1 uncultured Rhodospirillaceae bacterium | reverse complement strand
ACAAAGGCGAGCGAGAAGAACAGTGCCGTATCGATCGTCGAGGCGATGGCCGAGGATCCCAGCGGCGCCTGCCACCAGGGGCGGTTCCGCAGCCGGTCGAAGATAAAGACGTCGCTCAGCTGCGCGATCAGAAACGCGCTGCCCGATGCGATAGCGATGCGCGGCGTCGCCAGCCAGATTGAAAGAATGACGGCGAACGCGAATCCGACATAAACGACGCGGCGCGTTGCCGCGGCGCCGAACGCACGGTTCGTCAAATCGGTGACGAGGAACGTGACCGGATAGGTCAGAGCGCCCCAAGTCAGCCAATCGTTGATCGGAAACTGTACCGCGTAATTGGAAACCGCAACGATGATCGACATCGCGGCAATGGGCAAGAAAAGCCCCATGTTTGTCTCTCCGTACCGAATTCCGGCCAAATTCACGCGATCGGCCAATGCGCCGCTTACTTATAGAGGCGCGCGCAATGGTGCAAGTCCGGCTTCTAGTCGCCGATAGACGGTTTCTCCGAAACCGAACATCTCGCCAAATAAATCCGCGTTCCGCGCAATAAAATAACGTCCGAAAATACGCAATATTATTTCGCGACGTCAGCGATATGGCATAAACACTTGAATTTTTTGGTTAAGGTGATGCATCGCCGTGCCAAAGGTTAACACGGTAACTTGCAAAATTAATGTATCTGGACTAAGTAAAAGACATGGTTCAGACAGCGGGATTCGACCCTTCTGCTGTACCGGCTGGGCCTTCCGAAGGCCGCAGGCAGCCGGAAAGGGAACCTGACTCCGCACGCATAACCCCCGTCGACGAAGGCGAACAGCTTCGAGCCGATCGTCGCCGTGCCGATGCGGAGGAAGCCGCTTCGGTCGAACCGCCACCGCGAGTCGCGTTTACCGCTAAGTTCGGCCCGGCTGCCGATGGTTTTCCGTTGCAGATCGTGCGAGGCGCAGATGTTGTCGCGGCGGAAACGATCGATTTCGAAGTCATCGCCTCGCGCCGCATAAGCCGTGCCGACCGTGAAGTCCTTTTGCGGGCTCAGGAAGAACAAGCGGTCGCCGAGGAAACAGCGCGTCAGGACGCAGCCGTGGAGGCGAGTGAGCGCCGTGACGAAACAGTCGACGTCGCGGTTCGCGCGGAGGAAACCGAAGCGCGGGAACAAGAAAACACCGACACTGACACTGACACCGACACCGAACCGGCGCAGCGGGTCGACGTAGAGGTCTGACGCCGCACGCCGTTCGTGACCGCCGACAATCATTACATAAAACTTTCAGGGAGGGCACAGTATGCGCGTCGCGGTACTGGACGACTATCAAAACGTGTCCCGGAAAATCGCTGATTGGAGCGCACTCGGCGGCAAAGCGGAAATTGACGTATTCAACACGTACCTGGGAGACGAGAACGCCGCCGCCGCCGCGCTTGCCGGATACGATGTCCTTGTATGCATGCGGGAAAGGACACCCGTCCCCGCCAGCCTCATGGATCGCCTGAGCGGTCTGAAACTCGTCGTCACCACCGGAATGCGCAACCGTTCCATCGATACGGATGCAGCGCGCGAGCGCGGCATCACGGTTTGCGGTACCCCTGGCCTGGGCGCACCGGCCGGAGAATTGGCATGGGCCCTGATCATCGCCCTGATGAAGAACATCCCCGCCGACGACCGGTCGATGCGCAATGGCGAGTGGCAACCGAATATCGGTCGCGGCCTAGGCGGCAAGACGCTATCGATTTTCGGACTCGGCAAACTCGGCGCCTATGTCGCTCGGGTCGGGCTCGCGTTCGAGATGGACGTCATCGCGTGGAGCGAGAATCTGACAGACGCGCGCGCAGCCGAAGTCGGTGTACGGCGCGTCGAGAAGGAAGAAGCGCTGGCCACCGCCGACATCCTGACGGTTCAGCTGATCCTCAGCGACCGCACGCGCGGTCTGATCGGCGCACCGGAACTCGCGCAGATGAAGCCGACGGCGTACCTCGTCAACACTTCCCGCGGCCCCATCGTCGACGAAGCGGCGTTGATCGACGCCTTACGGCAGAAACGCATCGCCGGCGCGGGGCTCGACGTATATGACACCGAGCCGCTTCCGGCGGATCACCCCTTCCGATCGCTTGAAAACACGATTCTGACGCCGCACACCGGATACGTCACCGTAGAAAATCTCAGCCACATGTACGAACACGCGGTGGAAGACATCGTGGCATTCATCGATGGAAATCCGGTACGCGTCCTCAACGGATAAATAATCCGAATTTCTCCCTGATCGGGAATGCCAACTAGCTCGATTTATGCGCGCCCAACGAGCTGGTCGGAAATCATAACCCGCAGGGTGTCTTCGAACACGTCCAAGGTCTCATCGATATCCGCGTCGGTGTGCGCCATTGAGGTCACGCCGCTCATATGCGACATCAAATCGACGCCACGCTCGCGCATGCCGTTGCGCAAGGCGTAGATGATCTCCGGTGCCACACCTCGGATTTGCGCCGCACCCAGCTCGGCAACCGAACCGTTGACCACCCCGTCGCCGAAATAAACATGGAAGGTCGAGGCCTCGCCATAGACCGCGCCCGCGACCTGATGCTCCTCGATAATCCGTCGCATGCCGCCGCGTAGCCGCTCCGCCGCCGCGTCGGCCAGGCGGTTCGGCTCGCCGGTCTTCACGTGTTTCAGCGCCGCGACCCCACTGGCGGCGACAAGAGGACTACCGTTGAAGGTTCCCTTATGGGTGACGCCTGGCTTGCGGCCCTTGAATTCATGCGTCGGGTCGAGCAGCCGCATGATCTCCTCGCGTCCGCCGACCGCGCCGCCAGGCATGCCGCCGGTGACGATCTTCGCCATTGAGGTCAGGTCGGGAAGAATATTGTCGCGGGCCTGCAGACCGCCCGGACTCCAGCGAAAGCCGGTGATCACCTCGTCGAAGATCAAGACCGCGTTGTGTTCATCCGCGAGCTTGCGCAGCGCCCCAAGGAATCCGAACGGCAATGGCACGCTGCCGTAGTTGGCGCCAGAAACCTCGCAGATGATCGTCCCGATCTCGTCATCCGCCTGCAGCGCTTCGGCCACGCGCGCCGCATCGGGCGGCACGACGACCGTCGCCTCGACCGTACCGGGCAGAATGCCATGCGATGATGGTTGGTCGTAGGGCGCCGCCATGCCGAGGTCGACGAATTCGTGCCAGCCGTGATAGTGGCCCTCAAACCGGAGAATCTTGTTCTTGCCGGAATAGGCGCGCGCGATACGGATCGCCAGCATCGTCGCCTCCGTCCCGGAACCCACAAACCGCACGCGTTCGGCGCAGGGAATAAGCTCCTGAATAAGCTCCGCCCAATCGACTTCCAACGGATGGCTGTCGGCGAAGAAGGTGCCCTTGGCGGCCTGCTCGGTCAGCGCGCCGACGACATCCGGATGCGCGTGCCCCAACAGCAGCGACGCGCTACCCATCGCGTAGTCGATATATTCTCTGCCGTCGACTTCCCACTTCCGGGACCCCAGAGCGCGTTCGACATATTTCGGGAACGGTGCCGCATAACGGCTTTGGTGCGACACGCCACCAGCCAGACTGCCGCGCGCGCGATCGAATAACTGTTCAGATGATTCTGTCATACCATTCCCTCCATATTCCACTGTCCCCCAAACAGTAGTGCATCCACACAGCGCAATGCGAGCCGGTTCTTTCCTCGCCGGGTCAAAACCCGCAACATGGTGTAACGTCTCATCAAACAAACTTAAAAAATACAGGGAGAGCGCTTCCATGATTCCATTGATCGGCTACGCGGACATGCTCTCGCTGCGACCGGGCGAAACCATTAACTTCAAGGTCTCGAACACCGCATCCGAGCCTTACAAAGCGCGGCTGGTCCGGATCATCTGCGGCGACCCCAATCCGGAAGGGCCCGGAATCAAGGAGGAGGACATCCCGGCGGAATTTGCCGGCCAGTATCCCTCCCGCCCACAGAGTGCCGTTCAAGGCTCCTACGCAACGATCGATATAGGCGACAGAAGGCTCGACAGCTTCACCCTGGTCGCAACGATTTGGCCAACCTTGCCCGGCAAGCCGGATCAGGGCGTCGTCAGCCGTTACGACACGAACGGGACTTCGGGCGCGGCGCTCGCGATCGGGTCGAACGGCGCGGAAGTGCGGATCGGCGGCGCAACGACTTTCGTCCTGTCGGTCGGCAAGGCATTACGGGAACGCGCCTGGTACCGGGTCTGGGCGTCTTACGATTCCGGCACAGGAACGGTCCGCGTTGGGCAGAAGCCGCTTGGACCGCCGACGCTGGTCGACGGCGCTGGTCGACGGCGCGGGCGACTCGGAAGGGAATCTGCAAGGCAACGCGGCGTCGGACGCGGACGATCCGAAAACCAGCTGGATATTCGAGGGCGTGCCGGACGAGATCATTGGCGATTTCGGCTTGTCCGGAGGCGGCGCGGCGGGCTTCGAACTGGACCGGGCCGACAGGTCGCTCGGCACGCCGGAAAACGCGGTCGTCCTCGCCGTCTCGGAGAACCCGCCGGGCCATTTCGTACTCGTGCCGGAGGAATGGCTGACCCACGTCACCACGATTCCCGACCAACCGCACGACGCGTTGACCCGCGCCGACATGATCTATTTCGACTGTCCCGGCGGCGGCGCCGTCTTCTCCGTCGGATCGATTACCTTCTGCGGGTCGCTGGCGCATAACGATTACGACAACAACGTCTCGCGCATTCTGGAGAACGTCTTGAACCGGTTCCTAGCTTAAGGGGCAATAGCGCATGAGCAAATCGATCGACTATTTCTACACACACGCCTCACCTTGGGCCTATCTCGGGTCGGTGCGGTTTCACTCCATAGCCGAAGAGGCCGGCGCCACGATCAACTACCGGCCTTGCGATCTTGGAAAGATCTTTCCACTGTCCGGCGGCCTGACCTTGCCAAAGCGGTCGGAGCAGCGAAAACGCTACCGGATGTTCGAACTGAAACGCTGGCGCGACCATCTCGACATCGAGATCACGCTGGAACCGACCTACACTCCGGTCGACGATACCATGGCCAACCGCATGGTCGTCGCTGCGGACAAACTGAACCTCGAGACCGGTCGGCTGTCCTACGCGATACTGCGTGGTGTCTGGGCGGAAGAGCGAAATATCGCCGACGAGGCGCAACTGGCCACGATTGCGGATGCGCAGGGCATGGACGGCGCCGCGCTACTGGCCGCCGCCAAGACGGACGAGATCGGCGGTATTTACGACGCCTACACGGACGAAGGCATCGAGCGACAGGTCTTCGGCGCGCCGACCTACATCTATAACGATGAACCGTTTTGGGGTCAGGACAGGCTCGACTTCGTCGAGCGCGCGCTAAAGGCGGGATAACCGGTCGACGATCAGCGCGTAGAATCCGTCCGAGTCGGCGCGATCCATGACCGTCGCATTCGGCGGGTTGCCGGTTACGCCCCACCAGTCGGCCACCGTGCGACCCATGGTGAGCGGCGAGGTGGTCTCCACCGCCACATGCGCCTCCTTGCCCCGGAAAAGATCGGGTTGCAGCAGCCAGGCGATCACACAGGGATCGTGCAGCGGCGCGCCGGGTTCGCCGTAGCGCTCCGGATCGTGCCGATCGTAAAAATTCAGCATGCCGGTAACAGCATCCGAGACCGGAGAACCGATCTTGGCGATCGCCTCGAGCCGCACCGGCGTGGTGATCACGGTATGGGTCACGTCGAGCCCGAACATCACCAGGGGCACCCCGGTCTCCATGACGACCTGCGCGGCATGCGGATCCGTTACGATATTGAACTCCGCCGCAGGCGTCCGGTTGCCCGGCCCCAGCGCAGCGCCGCCCATGAAGACGATATCGCGGATCTTGGCCGCGATCTGCGGTGCTTTCACAAAAGCCACGGCCAGGTTCGTCATCGGCCCGAGGGTACAAATAGTGATTTCGCCGTCACCGGCCGACAAGCACGTGTCGATGATGAAATCCACGGCATGACGCGCCTGCAGCGCCATGGTCGGTTCCTCCGGCAGACCTGATCCGTCGAGACCAGTCTGGCCATGGACCGCTTCCGCCGTGGTCAAGGTCCGCAGCATCGGTCGCGGGCAACCGGCGAAGACCGGCACGTCAGGCCGCCCAGCCAGTTCGCAGACCCGGCGTGCATTGCGCTGCGTCCGGTCGAGCGGCACGTTCCCCGCCACGCAGGTCACACCGAGCACCTTCAGGCTCTCCGGCGAGGCCAGCGCCATCAGCAGCGCAACGGCATCATCCTGACCGGGGTCGCAATCGATGATGACCGGTCGCGGCGCCATCAGGCCGTCGAAAATTCGGCGTTCAGCCGGTCCGTCACCAGCATGTGCCCGGGCATATGCGTGATCGCGAAGGGCAGGCGCGCCTCTTCCAGCACCGCCTGCGGCGTGACCCCGCAAGCCCAGAAGACGGGAACTTCACCCTCGCGCATCTCCGGCGGCGGGCCGGAAAATGGCGTCGCGATATCATCGATCCCGATCATCGTCGGATCGCCGAAATGGATGGGCGCGCCATGAACGTCCGGGAACCGCGACGTGATCTCGATTGCTCGAATCGCATCCGGTGGCGTGAAGGGCCGCATCGACACGATGGTCGGTCCGCGGAACGGACCGGAAGGCGTGGTTGGAACATTGGTGATATAGACGTAGGCCTTGGTGCCGTTTTCGATATGGCGGATTGTCAGGCCATCCTGCATCAGCGCTTCCTCGAAGGAATACGAACAGCCCAATACGAACCCGACCATGTCGTCGCGCCAATATTGCGAGATGTCGGCTACCTGACCCGTTTCCACGCCGTCTTCGAACACCTTGTAGCGAGACAAGTCCGTACGCAGATCGATATCGTCGCCCAGGTCCGGGGTGGAAGGATCGCCCGGCTTCGTCATGGCAATCAGCGGACAAGGCTTCGGATTGCGCTCGCAGAAAGCCCGAAAATCCTCGGCATGCTCAGCAGGCAAGATGACCAGATTGCCCTGCACCATGCCGCGCGCCATACCGGTAGTCCTGTCCGTCCAGCGTCCGGCCCGAATTTCCGCACGCACCGTTTTTGCCGCCCGCAGCATCGATTCTCGGTCGCCGCCGAGCCCGATCATATCGTCCATATCGCGCATCCTCCCTAATTCGCCAGCGTTACCCTATCACGGCCCGCACGCACCGAAGAGTCGATCTACCAGCCGACGACCGCCGTCGGACGGCGCGGATCGCTGCCGCCCTCCATCATGCCGGTCTCGCGATCGTGAATGATCGCGCAGACGGCGCCGGCCTTGTACTCCCAGTCGGGCCACATTTCGACAGCATGGCCCATCGCGCGCAATCGCGTCGCGGTCTCACCGTCGAAGCGGCCTTCTAGATTCATCAGGCCGGGACTGTAGGAATGCGGGTCGGACGAGCGCGGATAGCTGAAGGTGGCGAAGCGCGGCTGCTCGACGGCTTCCTGCGGAGTCATGCCGAACGCCGTCAAGTTGAGCAGAAACTGGACCATCGCCTGGGGCTGTACGTCGTTCCCCGGTGAGCCAAACGGCATGACCCAGCGATCGCCGCACTGGACGATCGCGGGGTTGGGCGTCAATCGCGGCCGCTTGCCGGGCGCAAGAACCGAGGGCAAGGCCGGATCCGTCGAGGATTGCGCACCGCGCGTCGACGGCACGAAACCGAGCCCCGGAACCACGGGTCCCGCAGCCGACCCGTCGCTGGGCGTCGCGGAGAATACGGTGCCCTCGGCGTCGACCACGCTGATATAGGAAGTGTCGAGTTGGCTGATCTCGTCCGCCGGTGCCGTCGGTTGCGGGCTGATATTCCCAGACCAGCCCGCACCATCGGGCCGGCCCGGTTCCGGCATGCCCGGAGTGGCCGTGCACGGATCGATCGATGCCCGCCGCCGCGCGATGTAGGCGTCGTCCAGCATCCCCTCGATCGGGACATCGACAAAACGGGGATCGCCGACATAGGCGTGACGGTCGGCATAGGCGAGCTTGAAGGCCTCGACGATCATATGAATGTAGCCCGGCGAATTATGGCCTAGCGCGGGAAGATCCATGCCGTCGAGCAGCCGCAATGTCTGCGCCAGGAGCGGCCCCTGGCACCAAGGTCCGCAGGTAAACACCCGCAGATCGCCGAACCGCACGCTGAGCGGCGCCTCGATGCCGACGCGGAATTCGGAGAGGTCTTCGAGCGTCAGCCAGCCGCCGTTTTCGCTATGGTAACGCGCAAGCGTGCGCGCGATATCCCCCCGATAGAACGCGTCCCGCGCCGCCTGCAAACCCGCGCCACGGCCGCCCTTTGCGGCGGCTTCCTCGTCGATCAGATATTTAATCGTACGGGCCAGATCGGATTGCACGAACAGATCGCCCGGCCGTGGCGGTGCCCCGCCGGGGAGGTAAATGTCCGTATTCCCCGGCCAACGGCGGTAATTGTCCTCGGCCGCGGCGATAATGCGGCTCGTCAACACCGGCATCGGGAATCCGTCCCGCGCAAACCGAACCGCCGCCGCCGCGACGTCTCCGAACGACATCGTTCCCCAACGCTCCAGCGCGGTGATCCAAGCGTCGGGCGCGGCCGGTACGAGGGTGCGGAGAATGCCCGGCGGTATCCTGCCGTCATGGTCACGGTGGAACAGGTCGAGCGAAGCGGCCTTCGGCCACCAGCCCAACCCGCTGATCGTGAAAACGTCTCCGGTCGCGGCCGGCCTGATCATGATCGGCGCCACCCCGCCGAAACCGACATATTCAGATTGCAATACGCCGAGGGCGATACCGCCGCAGACGCCGGCATCGACGGCATTTCCGCCCGCTTCGAGGATCTGAAAAGCGGCCTGTGCGGCCAGGTAGTGGCCCGCTGCAACCATATGCCGCGTGCCGATTATCCGGGCTCGGGTCGGTGAAGTGTTCAAAGTGAAATCCCTGGAAACATGAAAGGAGCAGCTTGTAACCCGCTAACCGGTGATTGATTTCAGTCTACAGGATGGCTCGCCGCGCCGCGAAAACGGTAATTTTTATTCACCCAGCTCCTCCGGGAAGACGGAATATTAGTATTAATATCTATATTTGTAACAATTCGTCTTTTTCTTCACATTTTCAATAACGTCACTGCAATCACTCAGAAATACTGTAAGTTGGACAAAAGGAATTAATTGAATTGAGAGATCTAACATGACGGTCTTCGATCATCCCTCATTCGACAAGCATGAACATGTCGTCTTTCACAGCGATGGCGATTCCGGCCTGAAAGCCATTATCGCCATCCACAATACGGTGCGCGGACCCGCCGTCGGAGGTTGCCGCATGTGGCCCTACGAGAGCGAAGCGGAGGGCCTTGCCGACGCGCTGCGCCTGTCGCGCGGCATGTCCTATAAGTCGGCACTCGCCGATTTGCCCTTCGGGGGCGGAAAATCGGTCATATTCGGCAACCCGGCGACCGATAAGTCCGAGCGGCTGTGGCGCGCCATGGGACGCTTCGTGGAGTCTCTCGGCGGGCGTTATGTTATCGCCGAGGATGTCGGCACCAGTCCGGCGGATATGGAGATCGTGCGGCGCGAAACCCGCCATGTTTCGGGCATCGCGGAAGGCGGAAGCGGCGACCCCTCGCCCGCAACGGCTTGGGGCGTCTTCGTCGGGATTAAGGCGGCGGTCCGCGCCCGGCTCGACAGTGACAATCTGAAAGGTCTCAAAATCGCCGTTCAGGGCTTGGGCCATGTCGGTTACGAACTCTGCCGTCTGTTGGCGGCGGAAGGCGCGATCCTGTATGTCGCCGATATCAATCGCGAGCAGATCGCCAAAGCCGTCAAGGAATTCGGCGCCACGTCCGTCAGTCCCGACGCGGTGTATGACTTGGATGTCGACGTCTTCGCCCCCTGCGCGATGGGTGCAATCCTCAACGACGAAACGGTAGCGCGCCTGAAAGCGGCCGTTATAGCAGGTTCGGCCAACAACCAGCTGGCCGAAACGCGTCACGCGGACGCGCTCGGAACGGCGGGCATCCTCTACGCTCCCGACTATGCGATAAACGCCGGCGGCATTATCAATATCGCGCATGAAGGCCCGGCCTATAATCGGGAACGCGCCTTCGCGCAGGTCTCGCGCATTTACGACACCCTGCATGAGATCTTCGCGCGCGCCGAAACCGAGGACATCTCGACCGCCACCGCCGCAGACAGGATCGCCCTGCAGCGCCTTATCGCGGCGATGGACAACGCGGCCTAGTGTCCTGATCGTGAAATTCAAGGGATTGAATTTCGCGTGAATCAGCACACCAACTATTTGAATCTAGTGTGATTCAGATCCTAAAATTCGTCGCATTCAATGCGACGAACTTCAGAATCATCACACTAGAAACCGCCCGCCATTGATGTAGGCAACTTTCCGGCGCAGCTGTTATAATCGGCACTTGATTCTGTGTGCAGCGTCGGAGAAGACCGATCGGCGAGCATTTGACACCGGAAGAGCAGGTTCGCTTCCACAACCTGCTCAAACTGGCCAAGGAAAGCCCTTTTCCCGGCGAGCGGGAAAATGCGCTTGCGGCTGCGGAACGCCTTGCTTCCCGTCATGGGCTGACATTGGAAGAGGCCGCGACCGGTGTATCGCCGTCGCAAACCGCAAAAGCGAAAGACGACGCCACGCGCTTCGCTCAGGACCTCGCCGCCTTCGTCCATATGAACGATTACCAGATCCATCTGGAGAAACAGCGGCGCGATCAGGCGCGTCGCGAAGCCGAAGAACGCGGCCTCGACAACGTTCATGCCAAACGGCAACCGCCGCCGCCGCGCCGAAATCGCAGCAATGCCCGGATGGAACCGAGCAAGCATGCCTGGGCCCTGGTCCGCGAGACGAAGATGTCCTATCAGGAGATCGCCAACATCACCGGCCTGGACATCTATCAGGTCCTTTTGATGAAGATTCAGCTGCTGCGCGCCGCGTAGAACCTACTTCTTGCCTGGTTCCGGTCGCGAGCGGCGGATTGCGAGCGACAGCAGCAATACCGGGCCCAATCCCGTAAACACGATCGCCAACGCCGCAAGCGCCGCCTCTTCGATCTGTTCGTCGCCGGCATACTGGTAGGCGAATGTCGCCAAGGTGTTGAAATTGAACGGCCGCAACAACAGTGTCATCGGCAGTTCCTTCATCGTCTCGACAAACACGAGCAGCACGGCGGTCAAGGCGCTGCTGCGAATCATCGGGATATGAACACGCCGCAAGGCGGCGATGGCGGTCGCGCCCAGGTTCCGCGCGGCATCTTCCATGCTCGGTGTGATACGGCTCAAGCCTGCCTCGATCGCACCATGCGACACGGCCATGAAACGAACGACATAGGCGAACAACAGGGCCGCAATCGTCCCGCTGAAGATCAGGCCGCTGGAAACGCCGAAAACAGCCGATGTCGCCGCGCTTATCCCAGTGTCGAACCAGGCGACCGGCATAACGACGCCCACCGCCAAGACTGCCCCGGGCATTGCATACCCGATGCTGGCGAACCGGGACGCCGTTTTTACCGTGGTACTGCCACTTAGCCTTGCCCCGTAATTCAGGAAAAGGGCGATCAGCAGCGCAAGGCATGCCGCGCCCAGGGACAGCAGAACGCTATTGCCTACAAGTGCGACGAAATTTCCGTTCAAAGTGGTTTCATAATTCGCCACCGCATACCCGCCAAGAACCCAGGCAGGGACGATGAAGCCGAAAACCAGCGGGATCCCGCAAATTACGATCGCCGCTGCCGCCCGAACACCCGTTAGGCGGTAACCCGGCAGCGCCGCATGCCGACCGGTCGTCTCATGGTATCGCTGGCGGCGGCGGCCGGCCCTCTCGATGCCCACAAGCACCAGTACGAAGATCAACAACACCGTAGAGAGCTGCGCCGCGCCGGGCAGGCTGTTCATGCCGAGCCAAGTGTTATAGATCCCGACGGTAAAGGTCTGGACCGCGAAATAGTCGGTCGTACCGAAATCGTTCAAGGTTTCCATGAGTGCGAGCGCGACACCGACCGCGATCGCCGGCCGGGCGAGCGGCAGCGCGACCTTGCGAAACGTCTGCCAGGGGCCGTGACCCAGCAGACGGCTCGCTTCCAAGACGGAGGCCGATTGGCTGAGAAACCCGGCCCGCGACAACAGGTAGACGTATGGGTAGAGCACCAGCGACATCATGACGATCGCGCCGCCGATCGTCCGGATGTCGGGAAACCAGTAATCCTGCGCACTTTGCCAGCCGAAGATTCCGCGCAATGTTTTCTGAATTGGACCGGCATATTCCAGCAAATCCGTGTAGGCGTAGGCGATAACGTAGGCTGGCATCGCCATCGGCACGAGGAGCGCCCATTCGAAGAAGCGACGGCCGGGAAATCGACACATCGTGGTGATCCAGGCGGTACAGACACCACCGAAAATCACCCCCACGCCAACGCCGAGCATCAGCAACAACGTGTTCGATACATACCGACCGAGTACGGTCGAAAAGAGATGCGGCCAGATATTCTCGGTCGGGAGAAAGGCGAGGCCGATGATCGCGACGACCGGGGACACCAGAACGCAACCCAGTAGAACGGTGCCTATCGACCAGGGCTCGAAACGAATGCGCCGAAGCGCACCCGGTACGGAGACAATGTCGCCGGCGCTCACGCTTTCCTACCGCCAGTCGGCACGGTCGATGACCCGCTGCGCCGTCGGTCCAAGCCGAAACAACTCGACCAGCGCCAGATCGTCGGCCTTGAAGTCACCCCAGGATTTTACCTCCGGGCTCCATCCGACGCCCGCCTTGACGGGGTACTCGTAGTTGTTTGCGGCGTACATTTTCTGTGCGAACCCATCGCTCAGGAACGCCAGCAGCCGCACCGCGTTCGCCCTATTCTTGGCGTGTTTCACAACGCCGGCGCCAGACACGTTGACATGCGCGCCGCGGTCACCCTGGTTCGGAAACAGGATTTGCAGACCGGCCGCCCAATCGCGTTGCTCGGGGTTCTTCTTGTTGAACTTCATCTTCCCGAAATAATAGGTGTTCATGACCGCGATGTCGCATACGCCTTCATAAACGGCCTTGGCCTGCGCCCGATCGTTGCCTTGCGGTTTTCGGGCGAAGTTCTTGACCAGGCCACGCACCCACTCCTCCGCTTTCGCCTCGCCATGCGCGGCCACCATCGAGGCAACGAGCGCCCGGTTGTAATAATGGCTGCCGGTGCGGACGCAAATCTTCCCTTTCCACTTCGGATCCACCAAATCCTCATAGGTCTGGATGGCGCCGGCGGGTACGCGCGCCTTGGAATAGGCGATGATACGGCCGCGCAGGGTCAGCCCAAACCATTCGTCTTTCGGATCGCGATACTTCGCGGGGATGTTAGCCTTCAGTGCCGTGGAGTCGACGGCTTGCAGCAACCCGGCTTCCTGTAGCGCCTTAAGCCGCGAGAAACCCGCCGTCAACACGACGTCGGCCGGCGTATTCGCGCCCTCCTGCTTAAGGCGCTGCAAGATACCTTTCTTGGCATAGACGACGTTGACTGCGATGCCGGTGTCCTTTGTGAACCGGTCCAGGAAAGGCCGGATCAAGAACTCCTGGCGATAGGAATAGATGTTCACTTCGCTCGCTGCGACGGCATCCATGGCGGGTAAACCGACAGCACATAGGATCGCGAAAGCCGGAAGAATTTTTGTCGAGTTGCTGATACTAAACACCGTAAATTCCTTAAACGCTTGGTCGACAACGTCCATGGGAGCAATGTTGCGATCCATTCTCATTTAAAGAAAGCAGTTGCGAAGCTAGTATGCAACTGCAAATCATTCTCATGTGTCAGAATGTCGCAAGGAGGCAAGGACGCAACACGAAGTTTCCGGACGCATGCCTCGGACGACCTGTTTCGTTCGAGCCGCGCGTTTCAGAAGTTTTTACCTCAATTGAAGATCGAATGGGCACTTGACCGGAGACCCAGAGGCGCCGGTGCGAAACTGCCCTCACACCGAACCACCACTCGCTCTACGCCGCCGCAGAGGGTAACGGTAGGTCGGCGGCATGACCGACCCAACCCGTAGCACGGTCAAATAGCGGGACCACCCTGTCTTCGGCCAAAGACTTCGACTGCCAATTGAAACCTGCGTGCTGCCGGAGAAATTTGGTAGCGCCGCAACCAGGCACAAGGCACTCAGCTTTCCCCTTGGGACAGCGGTTGTACTGACACAGGCGTCCGAGATAGCGGTCAGTACCGGGTTCGAGGATAAAAACATCCATTTGATGCGGGGCGACACCCACGCCAGATTCTTCGTGCAACTCCCGCAAGGCTCGGTCCTTGGCCCGGCGCAAGCCGTTGAGATCCCGCAAATGGACAAGCCAGACGGCCAAGTCCACATCCTTACACTCGTGCCATAATCTTATTTCTGCGCGGCGATAGGGCCTAAAGCGCGGCACCTCCTTCCAAGGCATTACCGCCACCGAGCCGATCAACGCCACTGCCGCCACGTCCGCGCGATCCCTCCAGACCGCTGCCACTTTGTCGGCGGCATGGCGGAACGAGAGATAGCGACGAAGCAAGCCGTCATTCTGGTCGGCGATGCCGTCCGGCGCGAGGGCACGCTCCTCTTCCTGGCGCTCCCAATCCTCGAATTCGGTCCCGGACCAATCGTCTTCGTCGATCTGGCTCATTTCATTTCTCCATCTTGCCGCAACGCGGGCGCCGTCACGGTCTCACCAGCCCTTCTGGTCGAACATTTTCATCAAGTTGCGCTTCCGTTTGTGCGTTGCTCGGATTTCAGTCAGCAGACGCCGGAACGCGGCGTCCTGTTCGGTCTGCCTGAGAAGCCTGCCGATTGTTTCCAGCATATCGACGGCCTCCTCATATACACGGTTGCTTGCGTTGCGAAGCAACACGTCGATATGTTTCCGGTAGACATTTACCGCGTCTTTCGGATGCGTATTCTCTCGGAGTTTCGCCAGCGCGAGCCACAAATCTTCGGAACATCCGCCAGCCTCCGCTTCGTGCCAGGCGGTCTCCGGATCATCTTCATGGAGAAAAATTTCGACCAGTAGAGAGTGGTTCCATGTTGGCGCACGCATCCACGTTCGGCCCCCTAGCGGTTCTCCCAGCTTACCGGCAATGCGTTCACGGACCAAGGTTATCGCTTTTTCCCGCCAAACCCGCCATTGCTCGGCGCGGCGTCCATGCCGTTGCAACTGCCGAAACGTTTCGAGGCAAGGAAATTCGGCGAACGCCTCCCAGATCAGCGTCATCGCTTCGTCGCTACGATTTCGTTCGTGATAGGCGCTGGCAATAAATTCCCGCAGGCGCTCGTCCTGGCGCGCGCCGGAGAATGCCCGCCAGCCCCGTTCGGCCCAATCGAGTGCCTGTTCCGGCCGGCCTTTGTCTTGGTAAAGTGACGCGATCTCAAGGAACGCGTAAGGGGTGGAGAGGTCGCGCGACTTTACCGCAATCAAAGCGTCCAGATCATCGTCCGCTTCCGCAAGCGCCTCCATGATGGATTTAATCTGGTAGCGCGCACCGTAACGGTTCGGGTCGTCTTCTCCTGGTTCCAGCGTAGGGATCTTCGCCCACTCCGCCTCCGCCAGCCGACGATAGACCGCGAGACCCGCCTCGCCCAGTATATCAGCGTATAGAAATGCGGCGCGGTGGAATGTATCGTACGACGATTCCATTTCTCCCTCGAACAAACGTTCCGCCAAATCCGTGGGATCGGGTCGGACCTGCCGGCAGGCCGCCAAGTGCAGCGCCTGCAAACGGCTGAGCAGTCCCCCCATCCAGCCGTCAGAATCGTCGATGTTTTCCAGGCTCCGTTCGACCTCTTGCACACCATACTCAGCCAATTTCAAGGCGCTTTCCGCCTGTCCCGCGCGCAATAGATCCTCGAGAGACACGACTACCTCCTCGACACCCGTGCTATAGTCATAGGCATCTCGGTATTGGACAAAATCGTCCATTGCGAGAGCATCGTCGAGCGCGCTCTTCCAGACGGACGGATCAACCGATTCCGGCATCGCGCGGGCGGCGCGCAGTAACAATTGCCGACGAAATCGTTCATCTTCGTCCGCCTGGTCAAGCAGTAGCGTCACCAATTCCGAACTGTCGAGATTTAGCAGATAGGTGCGCAACCCGTCCGGCCTGACGTTGGATTCCGTGGTATCGGGAGCGCCTGCGCACCATGCCAAGCCGACAGCCACGCAGTGCTTGCAGAGCTCTCCGTCGCGCCCAACCGGGCAGGTGCAGTCATAGTCCAGATCGCCATCGTCTACCCAAAGGCGCACCCGATAACGGTGTGTCCCTTGAACCGACGCCTCAACGCCATTGTCATTTCCGCGCAGCGACAGCACAGCGCCGTCGGCGAAATACATTTCGCCACGCGAAAAATACCGATCGCCCACCAGGCGACGGAAAACACTCGGCGTCAATATGGAATCGTCTTTGGCACCTTTTAGGGGCATACCGACTTCATTCGATCTCGTCCTGCAGCGACAGCAGCGACGCGTTTCCGCCCGCCGCTGTCGTATCCGTACTGACCGTCCGCTCCGTCGCGAAACGATGCAGGTAGCGGGGACCGCCCGCTTTCGGACCCGTGCCGGAAAGCCCCTCGCCGCCAAAAGGCTGAACCCCAACGGCGGCGCCGATCTGGTTGCGATTGACGTAGATATTGCCAACGCGCGAACGACACCGGATATGCGCGACCGTCGAATCGATCCGGCTGTGAATGCCGAGGGTCAGCCCATATCCGGTACCATTGATCGAATCGATCACCGTATCGAGCTGCGCGCGGCTGTAGCGCACAACGTGCAGGATCGGTCCGAACACTTCGCGCCTCAGCACTTCTATTCCGTCTATCTCAAACGCGTGCGGTGGAAAATAAACGCCCCGGGCGGGCGCATCCAGCATCGGCGTACGGGCGATCAAACTGAATTCGGATTCCATACGATCGGCATGCGCTCGCAACATGTCGCGCGCGGCTTCATCGATGACCGGCCCGACATCGGTCGCCAACAGGCCAGGGTCACCGACCTTGAGCTCCGCCATCGCGCCGGCCAGCATCTCTATCACGCGGTCGGCCACATCGTCCTGCAGGTACAGGACCCGCAAAGCGGAACAGCGCTGCCCGGCGCTGCGGAAGGCGGAATCGACCGCGTCGCCCACGACCTGTTCCGGCAGCGCGGAAGAATCCACGATCATCGCATTCTGGCCGCCGGTTTCCGCAATCAGGGGCACGATGGGACCGTCTCGCGCGGCCAGCGTGCGGTTGATCGTCCGCGCGGTATCCGTGCCGCCGGTAAAGGCGACCCCTGCGATACGCGGATCGGCGGTCAGCGCACCGCCGATCTCCTTGCCCGAGCCCGGCAGCAGGTGCAGGACGTCACCCGGCACACCCGCTTCATGCAACAGCGCTATCGCCCGCGCTGCGATCAAGGGGGTCTGTTCCGCCGGCTTGGCGACGACCGCGTTGCCCGCGGCCAGCGCGGCCGCAACCTGGCCTGTGAAGATTGCCAGCGGAAAGTTCCAGGGGCTGATGCAGGCGAACACCCCGCGTCCCCGCAATGCTATTTCGTTCGCCTCCCCGGTGGGACCCGGCAAGATTTGCGGCGCCGCGAAATCGAAACGGGCCCGCTCCGCATAGTAGCGAAGGAAATCGACCGCCTCGCGGACTTCGGCGACGGCATCGTCAATGGTTTTCCCGGCCTCCCGGACCGCCAGCGCCATCAGCGCGGCGCGCTCGGTCTCGTAGAAATCGGCGGCCCGCTCCAGTATCGCCGCGCGTGCGTCGGCCGCCGTATTGTCCCAATCCGCCTGCGCCCGTTCAGCCAGCGTCACCGCGTGGCCGACCTGGTCCGGTGTCGCGTTTAAGGAAGTGCCCACCACGCGGTCTAGATCGGCCGGATCGAAAACCGGCCGTCCTTCTCCCTCCACCATCGTCCCATCGATCAGCGGCCCGGCATGGGCCGGTTCCGCGAGACTGTCGGCCATCGATGCGGCAAGCGGTTGCAGTGCCGTCAGGTCGGAAAGGTCAACGCCACCCGAATTGCTTCGCGCAGCCCCGAACAGATCTACCGGCAGTGGAATCCGGGGATGCGGCTTGGCGTCGAGCGCAACGGTCGCGGCAATGGGGTCGGCGACGATGGATTCGACGGGCAAGCGCTCATCGATGATCCGGTTGACGAAGGAGGAGTTCGCGCCGTTCTCCAGCAAACGCCGGACCAGATAGGGCAGCAGATCCTCATGGCTGCCCACCGGTGCATAGACCCGGCACGGACGGTCCCATTCCCCGACGAGCTGCTCGTAAAGCGGCTCTCCCATGCCGTGCAGACGCTGAAACTCATAGCTCGTGCGTCCTTTCGCGCGGACCAGGACCGAGGCAACCGTCTGCGCATTGTGTGTCGCGAACGCGGGATAGAACGCCTTCGGGACGTCGAGCAGGCGCTGCGCGCACGCCAGATAGGAAACGTCGGTCGACGTCTTGCGCGTGAATACGGGATACCCGTCGAGACCCAGTTCCTGCGCGGCTTTGATCTCCGTATCCCAGTAGGCCCCTTTTACCAGACGTACGAACAGCCGTCGCTTCTGGCCGCGCGCCAAATCCGCCAACCAATCTATCAACGGCAGAGCGCGCTTCTGATAGGCCTGTACGGCAAGGCCGAACCCTTCCCACCCGGCCAGCGCCGGGTCGCGGAACACGGCCCCGATCACGTCGAGCGAAATATCCAGACGATCAGCCTCCTCCGCGTCGACCGTGAAGCCTATCCCGCATTCTTTCGCCATCGTGGCGAGCGAGTGCAGTCGAGGCGCCAGTTCCGCCATGACCCGGTCCTGCTGCACGTATTCGTAACGCGGGTGCAGGGCGGAGAGTTTGACGGATATGCCCGGCTGATCGAACGGATCACCGCCGTCAGCGGCCTTTCCGATTTTGTCGATCGCATCGGCGTACGCTTCGAAATAGCGGTCGGCGTCGGCCATCGTGCGTGCCGCCTCGCCGAGCATGTCGTAGGAGAAACGATAACCGCGCAGTTCGTCTTCCCGGGCTCGCTCCAACGCCGCGTCGATCGTCCGGTCCATGACGAACTGGCGTCCCAGGATGCGCATTCCTTGCGCCAGGGCCTGACGTATGATCGGCTCGCCGCCGCGCGCGACGACCCGACCCAATAACTCTCCGGGATTGCGCCAATCGAACCCGGTATCGATCGCCACAAGGCGGCCGGTCAACATCAACGCCCAGGTCGACGCGTTTACGAAAAGCGAGGACGACGCACCGAGATGGCGCTCCCAATGCGCCCCGCCGATCTTGTCCTTGATCAGGTCGTCGCGCGTATCGGCATCCGGGATACGGAGCAGCGCCTCGGCGAGGCACATCAACACGACGCCTTCCTCGCTCGACAGTTCGTACTGATTAAGGAATGCATCGAGGCCACCGGAACCGACTTCGCCCTCACGGACCGCCGTGACGAGACCATTCGCCAGGGCCTGGACACGGCCTGATTGTTCCGTAGGCATTTCGGCCTGCGCCAGGCAAGACGCGACGCATATTTCCTCGTCAAGCCGGTACGTCGCCGCGATCGCAGCGCGCAGCGTATCGGTTCCCGGAGGCGGCTTTCGAAATAGCATAAATCCACTGTAATCGGACTGCGTTCCGAGACAAGCCCTCAGGCAAGCATTACAGTGCGCGGGACATTCCGAACTGTCCGACACCCGGAGCGGCCATGTGCGGCATTGCCGGATTTCTCGATCTCAAGCGCCAAACCGGCGCCCAAGCGCTCGCATCGGAAGCGCAGGCAATGGGCGACGCGTTGATCCATCGCGGCCCGGATAGCGGTGAAATCTGGACGGATGAGGCGGCGGGCGCGGCCCTGGCGTTCCGGCGGCTAGCCATCATCGATCTATCGCCCGCCGGCGACCAGCCGATGGTATCCGCCAACGGCCGCTACGTCCTAGTCTTCAATGGGGAAATCTACAATTTCAAGGAATTGCGCGAGGAACTCGAAACAACCGGCTGCCGCCTCCGCGGCGACTCGGATACCGAAGTGATGCTCGAAGGCTTCGTCGCCTGGGGCGTCGAAGCGACGGTCAAACGGCTCATCGGGATGTTCGCCTTCGCGCTATGGGACCGCGAAGAGCGCAGGCTGTGGCTGTGCCGCGACCGGCTCGGAATCAAACCGCTCTATTACGGCACGGCTGACGGGCTGTTCCTGTTCGGATCGGAGTTGAAGGCGCTGCGGGCAAAACAGGGATGGACGCCGCGAATCGACCGCGACGCCCTCGCCGCCTACGCACGCTTCAACTACATTCCCACACCGCACAGCATCTATGCCGGAATCCAAAAATTGGAACCCGCGACACTGCTGTCCTACGCGGCGGGCGCCCCACCGACCCTAGCGCGATACTGGGATATGTCCGCTGTCGCCACGCAGAACCGCCGCGATATCTCCGACGCGGAGGCGATAGAAGAAGCGGAGTCACTGCTTTCCGATGCGGTTTCCCGGCGCATGGTATCGGACGTGCCGCTCGGCGCGCTGCTTTCCGGCGGCATCGACTCCGCGACGGTCGTCGCGCTGATGCAGAAATCGAGTGCGCAACCTGTCCGCACGTTCACGATCGGCTTCAAGGAAGGTGGTTTCGACGAAGCCACCCATGCGCGCGCGATCGCCGAACATCTCGGCACCGACCACACGGAAATCGCCATGTCGCCGGAGCACGCCCTCAACATCGTTCCGCGACTGGCCGACTGGTATGACGAGCCCTTCGCCGACTCCTCCGCCCTGCCGACGCGCCTGGTCTGCGAACTGGCGCAACGGGATGTCACGGTCGCCCTGTCCGGTGACGGCGGCGACGAGACGTTTCTGGGCTACAACCGCTACCAGGCGGCGGACGCGCTGTGGCAGCGCATGCAACGAACGCCGGCGCCGCTTCGTCGGCTCGCGGCGCTTTTTCTGGGCGGCGTGCCCACTGGCATTTGGGACATGGTGGCGAAAGTCGCGCCGTCCTCGCGACGGCCCAACCTTGCCGGCGACAAGGCCCACAAAATTGCGGCGGCCCTATCGGAATACAATGCCGACGAGATTTATTGGAACCTGGTCAGCCATTGGAAGGAATTGCTCGTTCCGGGCGCCAGTCTCGCCGGGAACATAACGATGGACCAGGTACCGGATTTCGGCGAACGGATGGCGTATTTCGATACGGTTTCCTATCTGCCCGACGACATCCTGGCCAAGGTCGACCGGGCCAGCATGTCGGTCAGCCTCGAGGCCCGCGTGCCGCTGATCGACCACCGGCTGCTGGAGTTCGCATGGTCGCTGCCCAAGCATATGCGACTCCGCGACGGTACAAGCAAATGGCTGCTCCGGCAGGTCCTATACCGGCACGTACCCGCGGCCATCGTAGACCGCCCAAAAAGTGGATTTGCGGTACCCATCGCTGCCTGGCTGCGCGGTCCGCTTCGCGAATGGGCGGAAAGCCTGCTCGACGAGCAACGCTTGGCCGAGGAAGGCTGGTTCGACCCGGCGCCGGTTCGCCGCGCCTGGTCGGAACACCTCGCCGGCCGCGGCAATCATTGGGAAGCGCTGTGGGGTATCTGCGTTGCACAGGCTTGGCGCGAGCGTTGGGCGGCCGGCATCGAAGCATGACGCTCTCCGGCCGCAAGATCCTCTATCTGGTCAGCGAGGATTGGTATTTCTGCTCCCACCGCCTGCCGATCGCGCGTGCCGCACGGGACGCCGGCGCGGACGTTATCGTCGCGACCCGTGTCCGCGAACACGGTGCGGCGATCGAATCGGAAGGGTTTCGGCTCATCCCAATCGAGCTCGCGCGAAGCGGGCGGAACCCGCTTCGCGATGCCGTGACACTTGCCTCGTTAATTGGGCTCTATAGACGAGAACGTCCGGACATCGTCCATCACGTTGCCTTGAAGCCGGCGCTTTACGGTTCGATCGCGGCGTGGCTCACACGCGTACCGGCAATGGTCAACGCTTTCGCCGGCATGGGCTTCGTGTTCATTTCCGAAGGTCTTTTCGCGCGCGCCTTACGGCCTGTCGTGCGGGCCGCGTTTCGTTTTCTGCTGAACCGGTCCAACAGCCGCGTCATCGTCCAAAATCCAGACGATTTCGCCTTGTTCGTGGATACGGTCGGCGTATCGCCGCATCGCGTGTCAGTCATCCGGGGATCTGGAGTCGATACCGACAAGTTCCGGCCCGTGGCAGAACCGGAAGGACCGCCCGTTGCGGTGTGCGTTTCGCGCATGTTGTGGGACAAGGGGATAGGCGAACTCGCCGCAGCGGCCCGGCTTCTCCGGCAACGCGGTACGGCGATCCGCATCCGACTCGTCGGCCCCAGCGACGACAACCCGGCCGCAATTCCAGAAGCCATATTGGCGGAATGGTCGGCGGAGGGGATCGTCGAGATCGCCGGCGCCAGCGACGACATTACAGGCGAATATTCGCGCGCCCATATCGCGGTCCTGCCTTCCTACCGCGAAGGCCTGCCGAAATCGCTGCTGGAAGCGGCCGCGGCCGGGCTGCCGATCGTCGCCACGGATGTGCCCGGTTGCCGCGAGGTCTGCGAGCACGAGAAAACCGGCCTGCTTGTCCCGGTTCGCACAAGCGAGCCTCTGGCCGATGCACTACAAGAATTAGCCGAAGACAAGGCGCTCCGCTATTCCTATGGAAAGGCCGCACGAGAATTGGCGAAAACCGCGTTTGCGGAACCGGTCGTCGTCACCCAAACCATGGCGCTGTACGAGGCCAGTCTCACGCGGTCCGAGGACGGTATTCCCAACGCCGAAAACCGTTGAACCGCCGCAGCTCCCTGTTGTAATCATTTCGTCGTTAAAGTGTTGTATGTTGTGGCGTACGTCACATATTTTTCC
>CAYLTU010000024.1:0-32678 GCA_964386465.1 uncultured Rhodospirillaceae bacterium | reverse complement strand
TGACCTTGATGCCGACCGCGTCCCACAGCTCATGCTGTTTTTCCAGAAACTTCATGGTCATTTCGACAGTGAAGTCACCGACATAATTAGAGCCGAAGGTCGCGTTGGTGCCGATTCCGGCTTCCTTGGCGCCCTTTTCGACCGCGTCGTCGATGACCCCTTGCCAGTTGGCCATTTCCTGCATCTGCGAGCGATTGGTGTTGCGGCGGGCGAAAACGTCGCACTGGTGAACCCGCAGGCTCGGCCGGCCGCTGCCCCTTACGATCGTCAGCGGCGGCGCATACTGCATCGCGCGCTCGACCCCTTTCGGGTTCAGCGCGAGCGCCGAGTACGTAACGCCGGGCTTGGGGGTGAATTTCGACACGATTTCGTCGATCAGAGTCATTTGCGGCGTATATTTCGGGCTTACGAAGGAACCGACCACGATTTCCTTCAGCCCGGTTTCCGAGAGGGCGTCCAGCAATTCGACCTTCGCGCTGACCGGGATGTTCGCATCCTCGATCTGCATGCCCTCGCGCATCCCTTCCTCGGTGTAGAGGATATTCGGATATCGTCCTGCCATGAGATTTCCCCGTCTTTCGTTCGCTGGGGGCGCCGCCCAACCAGCATCCTTCTCTATTTCTAGCATAGGACTCTCGCCCGCCTTTCGGCAAGTCGGGTCAAGTTTTCATGCCATGCGGGTGCTTCGCATTGATGCAAATCAAGCGATCCGGTCCGCAAGAATAAGCCTTCGCGCTAGTGGATACAATCTAACGCTTGGTACCCCTACGATCCCGTCTCCCGGGTTCTCGGCAGGAGAGCGCTCGCCGGCGATGCCGGCGCATCGGCAAGGGCGTTCGACGCACCGAGAACCCGGGAGACGGGACCCGCCGGGCGGCTTTGCGAGATCACCGGCCGCGTTGCGCGACGCTTGTGATGCCCCAGCATCACGGCGCATCACGCGCCTAACCGGTGATCTCGCGAAGCCGTCGTAGAGGTGCCAAGCGTTAGATTGTGTCCACTAGGCGCCGATCGCCACGCCTACCGGGTCGCCGAAATCCTCGTCGCCTCGCGTCGAATCGCCGGCCGCGACGTTCGTCAGGCCGATGCCGTATAGCGCGGGTCGGGGAAGTCGATCCGTTCGACCTCCTCGGTCGCGGTATCCAGAATCGCGCAACTGAGTCGCCAGGAGCCGCCGTCATAGTACGGTTCTCCCGCCGCCCCCGGATTGACCACCAGCACGCCTCCCACCCGGCGCGCCAGATGGGCGTGGGTATGCCCATACAGCACGATGTCCGCCTCCGCCTCGGCGAAGCGCTCCAGCTGTTCGCTATGGGGGAAGATGTATTCCCCGCGCGGCTCCCAAGGCGTGGAATGGATCATCAGCACTTTCTTCCCGCCGATCCGCAACTCCCGCCGGTGCGGTTGGTCGGCCAGCCATTTTACCAGCGCGCGGTCGGCCCCATTGCCCTCCCGCGCGTGTTCGCCGGCGGGCGAGAGGAACGCTTCCTCATGGTTGCCAAGGATCACATGCGCCCCGCGCGCCTTCAGCACCGCAACGGCTTCGTTGGAGAACCGCGATTCGTTGATGATGTCGCCCAGACAAAGCACTTCATCGACCGACGCCATCGCCGCGAGCGACTGCTCCAGCCCGTGAAGATTGCAATGAATGTCCGAAATGATCCCGAGTTTCACCAGATCGGACCTTCCGCTCGCCTTTTTTGCATCGCCGTATTCCGAAACGTCACGAAAATCCCACTACTTCAGGTCTTTCACCGCCTCGATGAACGATTGCACAGCCGTAACATGATCCGAGACGGCGCGGCCCTGAATGCGTTTATGGCGGCCGCCGGAATAGGTGGTGTGCGCGGTGATGTGGCTGACGCCGGCGTTCTTCCAGAAAGTGAAGGCGCTCCGCCAGTCATCCGGTGAGCCGGCGCCGAGGGAAATCCATGCCTCCACCCCAACCTCGGACGGATCGCGCCCGGCGTCCTTCGTGAAGGAGCGAAGCAGCTCTATCTTCGCCAGCGCCTTCTCGCCTGGGCCGTAGGCCAGCGGCATCCAGCCATCGCCGATCCTGGCAACGCGGCGCAAGATCGCCTCGGCGTGACCGCCGAACCAGATCGGGATGCGGCCGGAGGCCGGGCGCGGATTGATGCCGGAGTCGTCGATGTCGTGATAGCGGCCCTTGAACTTCACGTTCGGCTGCGCCCAAAGCGCGCGCATGACCTCCACCTGCTCTTCCGAGCGGCGCCCGCGATTGTGAAAATTCTCGTTCAGGCCTTCGTATTCGATCTCATTCCAGCCGACGCCGACGCCGAGCCGGAAGCGGCCGTCGCACAGCCGATCGAGCCCGGCCGCCTGCTTGGCGACCAGCACGGTCTGGCGCTGCGGCATGATCACGATGCCGGTTGTGAAGCCAAGCTTCGCGGTACAGCCGGCAAGGAAGCTCAGCACGACGAACGGGTCGTGGACGGCCTGTTCGTTGGTGCCGACGCGGACTCCTTCCGGCTTTGGCTTGGCGGGGTTGGCGCCCATCACATGGTCGCCGGTGATGATGTAGTCGAAGCCGAGGCCCTCCACCGCCTGCCCGTAGTCACGGATGACGGAAGGGCCGGTACCGATATCGCCGATCGGCAGAGATGCTCCGATTTGCATGGATCGCTCCTGGGGTCGGTGGGTTGGATGGAAGTGATATGTCACCGGCGAGCACTTTAGCAGACGATCGTTAGACCGCTATGACCGTGTCGGGATAAACGCCCACTTTAAACCGGCGCCACCCGCGGTGAGCGGCGCCTCGCCTGTCACGTCGATCAGTCCTCGGTGTCCAGCCGTTCCTTGTAGTCCGGATCCCAGGACGCCAACCGCCCCTGATGGATGCGTTCGTCCATCTCCATGTGCACGATGGGGCGCAGCGCCGTCGGCTGTGTCGCCACGACGCCCGCCTGCTCCAGTTCCGAATAGCGCGAGTCGTCGTATCCCAACATGCCTTGAATAACGTCCCGATTGTGTTGGCCAAAGGTCGGGGCCGCGCCCTGAACCGAGAGGGGCAGGCCGTTGAGCCGCCATGGGCGGCCTATGATGACGCGCTCGCCCATGCCGCGCTGGGGCGGATATTTTATTTTTTCCAGCATCCCGCGGGCCTTGGCGTGAGTATCCAGATGCATGTCGCGGGCATCGAACACCGCGCCCGCCCTAACGCCGGCCGCCTGCAGCTTATGCATCGCATCGAATTTCGAGACGCCCAAGGTCCACGCGGCGATGATCGCATCGATCTCGTCGTGGTTCCGCATCCGCGCGTCGTTTGTGGCGTAACGCGGATCGTCCGCCAGCTCCGGCCTGCCGATGGTCCGGCACAGCCCGGCCCATTCCTCATCGTCCTGCACCGACACGACACACCAATCGTCGTCTCCGGCGCAACGATAACAGCCTTGCGGCGCCAGCCATGGATGGCGATTGCCGATCCGTTCACCCAGGCGCCCGTTAGCTTCCCAATCGAGGATGGAATCGGAAACCATGTAGCAGCCAAGCTGATACATGGCGACATCGACCCAAATTCCCTTGCCGAAGCGGTTGCGATAGCGCACCCCCAGCGTCGCCCCCATGACCAGAGCCCAAGTCGCGAGGAAATCGACGAAGGACTGGCCCACTTTCATCGGTACGTCGCCAGGGTATCCGGTGATATGCGTCAATCCATGCGTTGCTTCCATCGTGGTCGCCTGACCAGGGTATGGGGCATATGGCCCCTCTCGCCCATAACCGCTGCAGGACAGCATGATCAGGTTGGGATTGAGTTTTGTCGCATTGGGATAATCCAACCCCCAGCCGCGCATGACCCGCGGCGTGAAGTTCTCCGCCAGGATATCGCTTACGCGGATCAGGTCGCGCAGGACCTCGCGTCCGGCGGGCTGGCGCAGATCGAGCGTGAGCGATTTTTTACCGCGGTTCAACAAGTTGTACGTGGCGGTGCGGTTCCATGGGTCCTCGCCCACCTCATTGTTCGCGTACGCCGAAGAGAAATTCCCGCCTCGCGTGGTGTCGAGCCGCCCGGGGCCTTCGACCTTGATCACCTCTGCCCCAAGGTCGGCCAGAAGACCGCCGGCATAGGGCAACGAGAATACGTTGCTGATATCGACCACTCGCAACCCCGAGAGAGGAAGCCGCGTTTCCTGATCGTCGTTTTGGTTGTCTTCCGTCATTTTGTCGCCACTCTAATCATGCTTCGCACTCGTAACGTCCGCAGCGCGCCGGGTTATTCAAGCTGCTCCAATATTTCAGCGTTATGCTGCCCCAGGAGGGGGGCGGGCCTGCGGTATACCGCACCGCCGGCGCTCATGTTCCACATGCGGAAAGGCACCCGGATCTTGCCGATAACCGGGTGATCGACCTCCTGAAAGAAGCCCCTGGCTTCAAGCTGTTCGCAACGCGCGAGGTCTTCCGGCGTTTGCACGATACCGAACAGCATGCGGAACTTCTCGGAGGCCGTCTCGAACATCTCGGCCATGGTGCGGTCCTTGGCAGCATCCAGGATGATCGGGTCCAGCTCATGGCCATTGCGCATGCGTTCCGCCGGTTCGGCGAAGCGTTCCTCCTTCAGTTCCGGGCGATCGTAGAATTCGGCGATCGTATCCCAGGTCGCGCCACCGCCCTCTTGAGTTACGAAATAGCCGTCCTTGCAGGGCATCACGTGGCCGAAATTGCTGCCTTCGGGGCTGCGGCGGCCCTGAACGCCGCCGGCGAAACTGTACCAGGGCTGGTTGATGACCAGCGAGGAGGTCACGACTTCCTGCATCGATATGTCGACATGCCGCCCCACGCCGGTCATGTCTCGCACCAGAATTGCGACGTTCGTGGCCAGCATGCCGTTCATGGCCGACTCGTACTCGCCCGGAGACCCGCCGTGCTTCAGGGGCTCACGGTCGGACGTACCGCTGATCGCCATGATGCCGCTGGTGGCGTAGGTGACGATCTCGTCCCCCTTGTAGTGGCTGTAGGGGCCGGTCTGGCCGAACGGCGTGATCGACGTCATCACCAGTCCAGGATTGTCCTGCGCCAGGGTCTCGTGATCAAGGTCCAATGAGGCGAGATATCCAGGCATGAAATTCTCAACGATCACATCGGCCGCGCGGGCCAGCCGGCGAAAGAGTTCGGCCCCCCTCGGCGTTTCCAGATCAAGCGTGAGGCCACGTTTGTTCAGGTTGGCCAACAGGAAGAACAGGCTCTTTTCCGGATCGGGATCGTCCTCGAAGAAGGGCGGCATGCGCCGGCCGTAATCTCCGTTTGGCGGCTCGATCTTGATGACATCCGCACCGTGGTCGCCGAGGAGCCGGGCGCAAATCGGTCCCGCGACCCCTTGGCTGAGATCAAGCACGAGCAAATCGTCGAGCACAGCCGGCAGCATTGGGTAAGACTCCTTTTCGGCCCAAGTCTCATGCGTTTCCAGGTTGGTTCAGGTTGGGCTACAAGGTCCCTTTGCGTCAAGTTTTCGAACAAACCCACCAAAAGCGAACCACATCGTGAGGCGCTTCCGGCGGCCTGTCGGATCGGCTCGCGGCGCGGCGCCGGACGAAACCGGCTTGAGCGGGGAACGGGAGTTTCATAGTCTTGACGGAGAAAGATTCTCCACCGCTATTTCAATTGGGTTACCGATCCCCGGCCGCCAAGCCACATATTGCAAGGAAGTCCCCATGGCGCATGCGCTAGGAAAAACCAAGTTACTCGACTGGGAAAAACTGGAGGTGGGCGAGAAGCTGCCTTCATTCTCCTATGTGCTGACACAGGAAATGTTGGATAACTTCCGCGAGGGCGTCATGGACCCGGAAGCGGCGTTCCCCACCATCTCGCACAAAGTGGACGTCAAGCCCTATCACATGGTCTATCACGACGATGGTTCGGTGAACGCGCGTTGCGCATTCTATTGCTACAATCCGCCAATCGCCGGCAAGCGCATTTCCGTACAGGCGTGGATCGCCGACAAATACCACCGCCGCGGCAAGAACTACATCGTCACCGAAGCCGTTTCCGTCGATGAGGACGGCCGCCTTCTGGATCGCGTCATCACGCATGAGCTCAAGCAACCCTCGGAGGTTGGAAAGAAATGGCAATGACACGCTCTTTTTCCGTAGGCGACGAGGTTCCGTCCCTAAGCAAGACCATGACGCAGACGATGATCAATCTGTTCGAAAAAAGCGGCGGCTCGGAGGGGCCGAGCCAGTTCACCGACGAGGCGACCGCGCGTGGCGTTCTGGGCACCAGCGGCACCGTTGCGTCGGGGCGGATGTCGCTGACCTTCGCGACTGAACTGTTGCGGCGCTACTTCGGGTCCGAGGTGTATAACCGCGGCGGCATGGTGGAGTTGCGCTTCCTGCGACCGGTCCGCCCGGGCGATACGGTGACCCTTACCGGTAAAGTGAGCGGCCTCACCAAGGTGACGAATGGCGTTCGCGTCACCGTCGATATCACCAGCACCAACCAGAAGGGCGATACCGCCGGGGTTGGCGCGGGCGCGTGCATCGTTCCCAGCTTGTGGGTGCCGGACGAGGCGTGACGGCCTGGGAGGACGGACGATACCGGCGCCAGACGGGAAGGATCGTCCGCGAAGTCGGGCTTAAGGGCGTTTGAGCCTACCTGCGCGGCTCGCGGGGCATTTCGAGTCCACGGCGGGCCACTTGGTCGCGCATCACCTGGGTACTGCCGTGATTGATGCCGGACTGGAACGCGCCTTGCAGATTGTGGGCGAAGATGCCGCTTTCGACCGCGTGCGGCGAACCGTTCAGCAGTTGCCCGTAGGGCCCGAGCATCTGCGCGATCGCCTCGCTGGTATGCACGCCGTGCTCCGGCGCCCAGGTTTTCTCGGCCGAACCTTCATAGGTGAAGTTCCCGCCACTATTGACGATGGACATGCTGCGCATCGTCATCAAACGGCATACCTGCGCCTCGATCCACAGTTCGGCGATCTTGTCGCGCATTGCCGGATCGCTTGCGGGGGAAAATCCGTCGAAGTCGTTCGACTTGACGAAGTTGACGATATCCTCGTCGCGGCGGACCGAAATCAAATAGCGCGACGCGCCCACCCGGTCGAGGTTGAGCCCCATGGACCCAACCCGCCAGCCTTCGTTCTCCTCGCCCAGAAGGCTGTCCGCCGGAATATGCACGTCGTCGAAGAAGGTTTCGTTGGTCCGCTGATGGCCATAGGTGGTGCCTACCGGGGCCGTCGGTTCGTTTTGCATCGTCCATAGCGGCCGAACCGTGATGCCGGGCGTATCCATCGGGAACAGGAAAATCGAGATGCCGTGATGCTTGGGCGCTTCCGGATCGGTCCGCGCCATCAGATAGATGTGGGTCGAGACATGGGCCGACGACGTGTACATCTTCTGGCCGTTGATGACCCATCCATTGCCTTCGCGCACCGCCCGGCACTGCAGGGAGGCGAGGTCGGCGCCGGCATGCGGTTCGGTGAAGCCGAGGGCGAGGGAGATCTCGCGCTTGATCAGTCCCGGGATGTAATACTGCTTCTGCTCCTCGGTGCCAGCCGCCATGATCGCCGGCGCGCCGCTGCCGCCCATCCCGACGGGGATGTCCAAGCGGGTGAACTCCTCCTCGACGATGTACTGGGTCATGCGGTCGCCGCCCTGGCCGCCATACTCCTTCGGGTAGGTAATGCCCAGCCAGCCGCGCTCATGGATCTTGTCGTACAGTTCCTTCAACGGGCCGGAATCGCCCTGCGATACATTCGATTCCGACGTCCCGCGCGCGGCCAACATCTCTTCAGTCACGTTCTCGGCGATGAAAGCACGGACTTCTCTGCGCAGGGCCTCCTGATCCGGGGTATAGGCGAAGTCCATGGGGCACTATCTCCTTCTCGTCACCGTCCGTGTCTGGCTTCCACCATCACGCCGGACATCCTTCTAGGTATCGATTCCAATCCTACACGCTTCAATATACGCGCATGCGGACAGGAGTATAGCCGCCGGCCTCCGCGCCCGCCAGTTGCGCCGCGCCAGCGGCAGCCGCGCCGCGATAGAGCAGGGCTGCCGGCTTTCGTTTTCTCATCTTCGCCGCTACCCGGACCTACCAGGTTACGCCGGCTTTCAGATAATGCTCGACGATTTCCGTTCCGGTCGCCTTCCACACGCCGTCATGGGCGCAAATATGTTCCAGGGCCCGTTCGAGGGCGCCGATGCGGTGCGGCTGTCCAATGATATAGGGATGCAGGCAAATCGCCATGACGCGCCCGGACTCCGCGCCCTCGCGATACAGTACGTCGAACTGGTCCTTGATCATGCGCTCGAACTCACCCGGGGTGTAGCGGCTCCTGCCGATCGCCGGCGAATCGTTGGTGTCGAAGGAATAGGGCAGATACACCAGCGGCTTGCCGCCGATATCCATCATGTAGGGCTGGTCGTCATTGACCCAGTCGGAAACGTACAGACAGCCGGCGTCGACCAGATAATCGAGCGTGTTCCAGGTTTCGTGCAACCCGGCGCCGAGCCACCCGACGGGCCGTTTGCCGGTGGCCGCTTCGATACGCGACAGCACCTCGCCGATATAGGCGCGTTCGGTTTCGGGGGGGATTTCGCTCAGCCGGTGCATATTGCCCTTGCAATGGCCCATAAACTCCCAGCCGAGTTTCACGCCGTCCTCGATGATTTCCGGAAAGGCGTCGCAGACATCGCTGTTCAGCGATACCGTGGCGCGAACGCCGTATTTTTCCAGCACCTCCATCATCCGGAACACGCCGACCCGGTTACCGTAATCCCGCACGCCCCACTCGCGGACCATCGGGGTATGCGCGGCCGCGCCGGGCCGCTCATGCGAATCGCCCGGCAGCGGTTCGTCGAGCGCGAAGTATTCGATGTTGGGTACCACCCATAAGGCCAAGCGCGCGCCGTTTGGCCACGATATTTTGGGGCGACGGTTGATTGGAACGTATTTGAACGGTCCGTGAGGGCGCGGTTCCATGTCGAGTGACTCCCTGATCTTTGTTCTACACGCCTCCACGATTGCAAAGTTCCTCGGCACGCGCCATCGCTTTCGTGAGAATAGGAACGATCCGGCGGACGAAGGACTTGGCTTGAAGGCAAGAAACGATGGCCGAAGTCGAACGGTTGGCCGTCTCGCCGCCGCGCGTAGATTTACCGAACTCGCGCCGCTACACTCAATCCGTGGAGGGGAACGGCAGACGAAGACAGGGATGGAATTTTAGCCGGCGTTCCGACAATTCGGCTGTTCAGGAACCTACCGCGATGTTTTCACAGTCAATATGAAAAAGGATTCAGGGAGTGAGTAATTGACACAATCCTATTTGGATCTCCGGAGCGCGACCAAGGACAGGGATAGAAGCCTTCGCGAAAAGGTCATGACCCTTGAGGAAGCGGCCGGCCTTGTGAATGACGGCGACTCCGTCGCCATCGGCGGCTGCACGGTTTCGCGAACCCCGATGGCGCTGATCTGGGCGTTGATTCGTGCCCGCAAGTCCGGTTTGTCGATTTCCCGCAGCATCACGTCGACCGAGGGCGATCTTCTATTCGGGTCCGGGGTATCGCGCCATATCCTGACCAGTTGGTTCAGCCAGGGTATCGTCTGGGGCATATCCAAGGTGATGCGGGCCTATACGGAATCGAATCGCGCCCGCTTCGAAGAATGGAGCCATATGTCCATCGGGCTGCGTTACCGGGCCGGCGCCATGGGCGTTCCCTTCATCCCCACGCGGGCCATGCTGGGTTCGGACGTGGCCGGCCAGCTGGAAAATATCAAGGAGATCGATTGTCCGTTCACGGGCGAAAAAGTGCTTTTGATACCGGCGCTGAACCCGGACGTGGCCTTGATCCACGTGCCTCGATGCGACGCCTTCGGCAATGCCCAGATAGACGGGTTGCAATTCATGGATATTGACCTGGCCATGGCCGCCAACCGGGTAATCCTGACGACGGAACGCATCGTCTCGAACGATCAAATCCGCCGCGCGCCGGACCAGACCAAGATCCCTTTCATCGCCGTCGATGCCGTGGTCGAGGTGCCCTACGGCAGCGCCCCGCACGAATGCTACGGCATATACGAACCGCTATTCGAACATTTGGACGCCTACGCCGCGCTGACGGCGAAAGATCCGGATGCCGGCGTGGCCGAATATTTGGAACGCTATTATTACGGCCCGAGCAGCTGGTCCGATTACCTCGATATGCTGGGCATCGAAGAATTGCTCGACGCAAGCCGCCGCGGCAGGAGCATCTACAATGACTGAACAAGTGAACTATACGGCATCCGAACTGCTTGCCGTCATGAGCGGCAGGTTGCTGAAGGACGGCCAGACGGTCTTTGCCGGTGTCGGCATTCCACTACTGGCGGCGACGCTCGCGCAACGCTTGCACGGACCCGGCCTGACAATTCTGTTTGAAGGCGGAACATTGGGACCGTTCGTGGTTCCGGGCGAACTACCTCCCTCGACCAACGAACAGCGGTGTACGCGGCGCGCCAACATGCTGTTACCCATTACCGACGTATTGCTGCTGCTGCAGCGTGGCTACGTGGATGTCGGCTTCATGGGGGGCGCTCAGATCGACCGTTACGGCAACTTGAACAGTTCCTTCATCGGCGATCCGAAGGATCCCGCAATCCGCTTACCTGGAACAGGGGGCGGTAACGACATTTCGAGCCTGACCCAGATGATCGTATCGATGAAGCATGAGAAGCGCCGGTTCGTCGACAAGGTCGATTTTATCACCAGCCCGGGGTTTCTCGACGGCGGTTCGACGCGCGCCGATTCCGGGCTCGTATCGGGAGGCATGTACCGCGTGGTGACCGACCTCGCCATCCTGGATTTCGACGACGAGACCAAAGAGATGAAGGTTTCGGCCTTGCACACCGGGGTTACCGCTGAACAGGTCAAGGACAATACCGGCTTCGAAATTCGCATCGACGATGACGTTGAAACGACCACGCCGCCGTCAAAAGCGGAATTGGATGTGCTTCGCCATCTCGACCCCGAACAGCTCTACATCGCCTGACGCGGACACGGCGGACAACCTAATTTTAGCATGCCAAGAGGGACGGATATGACCGGATTATCAAATACGTTCGGGATCTCGATGCGGAATTTTCAGCGCTTCCCCGAACTTCCCGACGCCCAGGAGTTGGTCGAATTCGGGGTAAGGATGGAGGAACTCGGGTACGATTCGCTTTGGGTCTGGGACCATATCCTTCTCGGCGTCGATCCGCATTTTCCGATCCTTGATCCCCTGTCGCTGCTTACCGCCGTCGCCGCGCGAACCGAGACGATCAAGCTCGGCACCGGTGTCCTCGTGCTCCCCCTGCGCAACCCCCTGATCCTCGCCAAGCAGCTTTCGAGCATGGATCAACTTTCCCGGGGGCGGCTGATTCTAGGCTTGGCGTCGGGTTGGTATGAACGCGAGTTCGACGCTGTCGGCGTGCCGTACAGAAAGCGCGGCAAGATAATGGATGAAAACCTCGAAATCATGACCCGGCTTTGGCAGGAAGATACGGTGAACGCGGAGATCGGACCCTACAATATGCGAGCATCGGTTATGTTTCCCAAGCCGGTCCAACGGCCGCGCCCACCGATCCTGATCGGCGGTTATGTGGATCGTGTCTTGAAAAGGGCGGCCGTCGACGGCGACGGGTGGCTGACCTATTTCTATACGCCGGATGGATTCACACGATCCTGGAACAAAATCATCGATTTCGCCGAGGAAGCCGGAAAGGATCCGGCAACCCTGCTGAATTGCAATCAACTGCCAATCATGGTCGGCGACTCGCGGGCCGCCGTCGAAGCGCCGATGAACGAATGGCTGAATTCGGAATGGGATTTCGCCTCGTGGAGCGAATCGACCGCCGACAGCGCCATCATGGGAAACGTTGACGATTGCGTCGAACAGCTACAGGCGCAAATTGATGTCGGAGTCCAAAAGCTCATCTTCGTACCCTACAAATACGAATCCGATCAGGTCGAAGTGATCGCCAAGGAAATTATCCCGCGTCTGAAGAAATAGGTGGCGAGCCCCCGTTCGTCCCGATCAACACCGTCGCAGTCCATGAGTCCATGACCAACAGCACCCGATGAAGAGATATGGTCCGCCAATAGCTTATTGTGCCGTCTCGCCAAATTTAATACCATTTTGACCGGCCTGGGCGGGGACCATTGGTCATTTAGCCCTCGCCAACGCCGGGTATCACCACGCCGAACCACCCAAAACCGATAGGAATTCCAATTGAGTACAGCCTCCGCCAATGGTGACCTCTGGGAATTCTGGATCGATCGTGGCGGCACGTTTACCGATGTGGTCGCCCGCGAGCCCGATGGCGCGGTGGTCACCCACAAGCTGCTGTCGGAAAATCCCGAGCGTTACGAAGACGCGGCGCTGCAGGCCATTCGCGACATGCTCGGACTTTCGCCCGGCACACCGATTCCGACTGCGGCGATCGGCGCGGTCAAAATGGGCACGACCGTAGCCACCAATGCGCTGCTGGAACGCGAGGGCGACCGTACCTTGCTGCTCATCACCAAGGGCTTCGGAGACGCGCTGCGCATCGGCTATCAGAACCGGCCGCATCTTTTCACCCGCCACATCGTCTTGCCCGAATTGCTTTACGAAACGGTCGCGGAAGTCGACGAGCGTTATACGGCGGAAGGGGAGGAACTGGTCCCGGTCGACCTTGAAGGCGCGCGCGCGGCGCTTGAACAGGCCTATGGCGACGGACTCCGCTCCGTCGCCATCGCCTTCCTTCATGGCTACCGCTATCACGATCACGAGGAAGCCGTGGCCGCGCTTGCCCACGAAGTCGGTTTTACGCAAGTGTCGGTTTCGCATGTTGTGAGTCCGCTCATGAAGCTCGTCGGGCGCGGCGACACCACGGTCGTAGATGCCTATGTTTCGCCAATCCTGCGCCGTTACGTGGACCGGATCGCGAACGAGTTGGGTGGCGCGCGGCTAATGTTCATGCAGTCCAACGGCGGCTTGGCCGATGCCCGCCGCTTCCAGGGCAAGGACAGTATTCTATCGGGCCCCGCCGGCGGCATCGTCGGCGCGGCGCGGACCGCCGCGATGGCCGGCTTCGACCAGATCATCAGTTTCGACATGGGCGGCACTTCCACCGATGTCGCTCATTTCGACGGTGAATACGAGCGCGCCTTCGAGACAATGGTCGCCGGCGTACGCATGCGCGCGCCGATGATGCGAATTCACACGGTCGCGGCCGGCGGGGGCTCTATCTTGCATTTCGACGGCGCGCGATACCGGGTCGGACCGGATTCCGCGGGCGCCGATCCGGGTCCCGCCTGCTACCGCCGCGGCGGTCCCCTGACGGTGACCGACGCCAACGTGATGGTCGGAAAGATCCAGCCCCAATTTTTTCCCAAACTGTTCGGCCCGGCTGGCGACGAACCCCTGAACGGCGATGTCGTTCGGCAACAATTCACCGAACTCGCCGCCCGTGTCGAAGCGGCCACCGGCGACAAGCGTACGCCGACGCAAGTGGCCGAAGGCTTCCTGCAGATCGCCGTCGAGAACATGGCCAGCGCGATCAAGCAGATTTCCGTCCAGCGCGGTTACGACGTTACCGAATACACGCTCAATTGCTTCGGCGGCGCCGGTGGCCAGCACGCCTGTCTCGTCGCGGATGCCCTCGGCATCACCCGGGTCTTCATTCATCCCTTCGCCGGGGTGTTGTCGGCCTATGGCATGGGCCTGGCCGACCTGAGGGTAATGCGCGAGCACGCGGTCGAAGCGGTGCTGGGCGACGAATTGCTCGGCGGCGTTGCCAAGACACTCGACGGGCTGGAAGCGGAGAGCCGCGCCGAGATGGCCAGCCAAGGGGTCGAAACTTCGCGAATCAGCGCGATCCGCAAAGTCCATCTCCGTTACGAGGGCACGGACTCGCCGCTGGAGGTGGATCTTACGGACCGGGCCGGCATCGTGGCCGCGTTCGAGGCGGCGCATACGCAGCAATTCGGTTTCATAGCACCGGAAAAGCAGCATATCGTCGAGGCGGTCACGGTGGAGGTGATCGGCGGCGCACCCGAAATGATCGACCCGAACCTCGAAGCCGCGGGCGAGGCTGTGACGCCCGAAACCGTGGCCGAGGTCGAGACCTACATGGCGGGCGCGGCGCGGCGGACCGCGGTGCATGACCGCGGGCGGCTGAAGCCGGGCGCGCGGATCGGCGGGCCGGCGGTGATCATCGAGGCCAACGCGACCACCGTCGTCGAACCGGGTTGGGCGGCCGAGGTCACCCGGCAAAACAACCTGATCCTGACCCGCGTCGAACCGCGTCCCGGCCAGGCCTCGGTTAGCACCGAGGCAGACCCGGTCATGCTCGAGGTGTTCAACAACCTGTTCATGTCGATCGCCGAGCAAATGGGGGTCGTGCTGCAAAACACCGCCTATTCGGTGAACATCAAGGAGCGGCTTGATTTCTCCTGCGCCGTCTTCAACCCGGACGGCGACCTGGTGGCCAACGCGCCCCATATTCCGGTGCATCTCGGCTCCATGAGCGAAAGCGTCAAAACCGTCATTCGCGAGCGCGCGGGAACGATAAATCCGGGCGATGTGTTCATGCTGAACACGCCGTACAACGGCGGCACGCACCTGCCCGACGTAACCGTCATCACCCCGGTGTTCGACGAAGCGGAAAAGGAAATTCTGTTCCACGTGGCCTCGCGCGGGCACCACGCGGAACTCGGCGGCATCACACCGGGCTCGGTGCCGCCGAACAGCAAGCATATCGACGAGGAAGGGGTGCTGATCGACAACTTCCACCTCGTCGCCGGCGGCCGCCTATTGGAGGCGGAGTGCGAAGAGCTGTTCACCACGGCGCCATATCCGACGCGGAATTTCCGCCACAATTTGGGCGACCTCAAGGCACAGATCGCGGCCAACGAAAAAGGCGCGCGGGAGCTGCGAAAAATGGTCGCCCACTATGGGCTGGAGGTAGTGCACGCCTATATGGGGCACGTGCAGGACAACGCCGAAGAATCGGTCCGGCGCGTGCTGGACGTGCTGAAGGATGGCAGCTTCACCTACGAAATGGATTCCACGGCGAAGATCTCCGTGACCATTAAGGTCGACAAGGCGGCGCGTGAGGCAATCGTCGATTTCACCGGTACGGCGGCGCAGCAGAACAGCAACTACAACGCGCCGTCGGCCGTGTGCATGGCGGCGGTGCTGTACGTGTTCCGTCTGATGGTCGACGACGATATCCCGTTGAACGGCGGCTGCCTCAAACCGATCAAGGTGATTATTCCGGAAGGCTCGATGCTGAATCCGCAATATCCCGCCGCGGTAGTCGCTGGCAACGTGGAAACTTCACAGGCCATCACCGATACGCTGTTGGGTGCACTTGGGCTGATGGGCGCGTGCCAGGGCACGATGAATAATTTCACCTTCGGCAACGAGGCCGGGTATCAGAATTACGAAACGATTTGCGGCGGCGCCGGCGCGGGACCGGATTTCGACGGCACCAGCGCCGTTCACACCAATATGACGAACACCCGGGCAACGGATCCGGAAATTCTCGAATGGCGGTTTCCGGTGCTGATCGAATCGTTTTCGATTCGGCACGGCTCCGGCGGCGGCGGCCGCCACCGCGGTGGCGACGGAATCATCCGCCGGGTCCATTTCCGCGAGCCGATGACGGCGGCCATCGTCTCCGGTCACCGCCGGGTACCGCCGTACGGCATGGCGGGCGGTGAACCCGGCACGGTCGGGCGCAACTACGTGGAACGCGCCGACGGCACGGTGGAGGCGCTGTCCTGGACCGACAAGGCGGAGATGAACCCCGGTGACGTCTTCGTCATCGAGACCCCGGGCGGCGGCGGTTATGGCAAGTGACCTCCTTCACCTGAACTCTGGAATTTGAACCGCCTTCGCTCCTACTGTGCCACGATGAAAGTCATTGGAGTCGAGGATTGTCAGCTATGCGGCAAGTGGCTTAACAATCGAACCGAAAATTCACATTAGCCGTTCCAGCGGCGACAAAGAGCGATAGAGAATTTCAGGGATGTGAAGACCCCGCAGAGATTCGCCGCCGTGTTCGGCAATCTCGCCAACTACAGCGCCGACGGTGCCATCCAGTTCATCTGCATGGACTGGCGACATATCGGTGAGGTAGTCACGACCAGCCAAGAAACTTACAGCGAACAGAAGACCGGCCGACACGGTTACGGCATCGAGCTTGATCCGCACCATTGCGACGTAACTATCCAACGGCTCGCCGACGCGTTTAAGGTCGAGGCAATTTTCGCCGCAACGGGCAAGCCATTCAACGACTGAAGTAGGTTCAAATCCGGGGCAGGATTTGGTCAAGCTCCAACATTGGCCAGAAGTGTTTGATGGAAGACTGCGAGGGCCGCGCGCTCAAAGGGGACGGGGGCTAATTGATCGGCCTGAACAAGGCCGGGAATACCGGACGCCTAGTAATCATCCGGTGAAGACCGACCATGAACAAATATTCAAGCTGGACCAATCATTGGGAGCCTGGCAGCGCCTGGTTCAGCTGAATTTGCCGTCAGGCGGGAGAGGAGCGGTCGGCGAGTTTCTCGATCGCAACTCTGGTTTCACCGTAAGCAGCCATCAGGCCGTGGTTTGTCAGAATGTCTTCGGTGAGGATGTTCGCGCCGCCGCCTCGCTTGATCCACGTCCCGACGGGCATAACAACCATCCCCGCGCCGATCCGATCATCCACTTGAGCTATTATCTCAAGCTCGCCGACGGTAGATTTTACCACAATCGTTTCGTTGTCCTCTACGCCATACTCTTCAGCGACCTGCGGGCCTATGCGGACAAAGGGCTCCGGATGCTCCGCCGACGTCATCTGCGACAGAAGCCACGATTTACTGAAGTTGGTAAGCAACGTAAGCGGGTAGCCTGGCACCTCCCGGATGCTGAAATCGTAGTCCGTCAAGAACTCGAACTTGCCGGACGCCGTCGGAAATTGGTGATCGGAAAACGGCACTTGTGGAGCCGTCGGACAAGGTACCGGCTGTTCCATGATGTCATTCACGGAGACCCCGTTTTCGGCAAGCGGCGCCAGGATGCGCTCAAGCCAATCACGCGGCGTGCCTGCCATCTCCTCTCCTATACCAAGACGCTCGGCAAGCCGTTGATATATCCACAAATCGGACCGGGCCTCCCCGACAGGCTCGACAACCGGATTAACACCGCCGATGATATTGTGCCCCCAAGAAACGAGAGCGTCTTCTTCCTCAAGGAAAGTCGTCGTCGGCAAGAAGATGTCCGCGTAATCGGCCGTATCGGTCAGAAAACTGTCGACGACCACGGTGAACTCCAGTTTTTCGAACGCCCGCGCGACAGCGTTGGAATTGGGCGACTGGTTGACCGGGTTTCCACCGTTGACAAACATCATCCGTACCGGCGGATCGTTCTCTTGCAAAAGTCCGTTGCCAAGCACAGGTTCCGGTATCGCCCGCTTGCAACGCGCAAGCTGCACACCTTCAAGGCTTTTATCGAAATGCCGCTGGGTGTCGTAGCCGTGCGTAACTCCGCCGCCTTCCACGCTGACGTATCCGCAAATCGCGGCAAGGGCATCGACGCATCTGAAAATCTCGGCGCTTTTTTTGTATTTATTGAGCCCCCAGCCTATGAGAATCGCAGAGGGGCCACTCGTGGCGTAGTCTCTTGCAAGCGTCCGTATTTCGCTCTCGGGAAGGCCGCACGCGTCACACAGTTCTCCCAAGTTCCTTGCGTTCAATAGCGCCTGAAACTGGCTAAACCCCTTAGTGTGATCGCGGATAAAGTCCTTATCCTCCAGCCCTTCCTCAATGACCACTTTCGCCATTGCCAGGGCCAGTTCGGCATCTTTCGCGACTCGCGGCTGTACATGCCCATCACATATCCTGACGGACTCGCTGTGAATTGGGTCTATGGCGAAAACTCTGGCGCCTCTTGCCTGCGCCGCCTTAATGTCTTGCACCATATGGAGGTTCGTCGCCATCGGGTTGCGCCCCCAGAGCAAGACGAACCTGCTATTCACCAAATCGATCGGATCATGGCCGATGCGTGCACCGAAATCCATGGCCTGTCCGGCGCGGGCGGCACCGCTGCAAAGCGAGCCGCTGGTGGTGGTGACGCCTCCAAGCAAGTTCCAGAACCTTCGGTTCAGCAGCTTTGTCGCGCCCCAGGACCCCGTACGCTGGTAGTGCATTAGAGACAGATTACCGGTCTCCGAAATGTACTTCCTTATTCGATCGGCACAGGTATCCAGCGCCTCATCCCAGCTTACTCGAACCCACTCGCTCTCTCGGTTCTCGTTCACTCTTTTCAGTGGGTAAAGCTGCCGCTCCTCGCTGTACATGCGTTGCGGAAATCTGTAGGTCTTTCCGCAAAGGAACCCACGGGTGAACGCGTGGTTTGGGTGCCCTTCCAGCTTGACCACCCTATCGTTCACGACATGCGCCAGTATTCCGCAGCCATCCGGACAGTCCAGCGTGCAGCTCGTGTAAACAACATTTTTCATTTGACGGTCGCGCTTCTTTGCTACGGTGAAACCGGCGCCGATGCGGCTCATACCGCTATCACAACCACTTTACCAAATCTAATGAATTGTCGGATTTTGGCCTTGCCCGTTTACGTGGACACCTGATCATTTGGGATGAAGGAGTCTACGATGTCATTCAAGCGAGCATCTTATGCGCAAGAATTCCGCGATCAGATAGTGGCGCTGGTAGTTTCGGGTAGAAGCCCGGAAGAGCTGTCTCGGGAGTTCGAACCGTCGGCGCAATCGATCCGCAACTGGGTGGCCGCCGCGACCTTGGCGGCGGAACGGGGCAAGGCCAGTAATTGCCATTCCCGAAGTTGGCGGCCTGCATCATCGCTACGAGCGGCTGGCGGCCTGACGCTACTGCCTCAGGCCTCTACGGGCAGATTTCGATTTCTCAAGATGTACCCATTCTACTTTTTGGTCAAAATTCCGCAGTATCGAGCGAGATACACCAATCAGCCAATGCGTCGGCTGTCCATACCTCGGCCACCGATCGAGTTTCCCCGTGATTCAGGCGCCGGCCGTCTCGACTTCCCGTTCGCGCCGCCAGGCGCCAACCTGTTGGACCAAAACCGGCAGGGCCAGAACAAACGCGTACATGTCACTGGTTACGCCCGGCGCAACCATGAAGAGGGCGGCGATGCCGATCAGAAACCGAAACGGCGTTGGCATATGGGCGATGAAGTAAGCGCTGACGCAGGTTGCCATCATGGCGACGCCAAGGGCACAGGTCAGGCTCGTTTCCAGGAAGGCGCCCCAGGTGAAGTATTCAGGCAGCACGATCAACATGGCCGGCGAATAGACGAAGACCATGGGCACCAGAAGCTTTCCAATACCGAGCGTGAAAGCGGAGACGCCGGTCTTGAAAGGGTTCGCACCGGCGATCCCCGCAGCCGCATAGGCCGAGGCACAAACCGGCGGGGTGATTTCCGAAATGACGCCGTAGTAGAGCACGAACAGGTGCGAGGCCAGCGGCGGGATTCCCAGGTTGGCCAAGGCCGGCTGCGCAACAGTTGCGAGCATGATGTAGAGCGCCGTTGTCGGCAGGCCGGCGCCCATCATGATGCAGGTGATGGCGATCAGGATCAGCGACACGAACAAAGTCATGCCCTGGAGCGTGATATCCATCAGGGGAATCCACGAAATCAGTGCGAGTATGTTTTCGGCAATTGAGTGTGCGCCGTCGGCAACCATGAAACCGAGCCGGAAACCGAGGCCCGTGGAATTGACGACTCCGACGACGATGCCGATGGCGGCGCAAACGGCGCCCACCGCCAGCGCATATTTAACACCGGTGATGCAGGCATCGATGACGTCGGGAAAGGCGATCCGGTGCATGGGATTGAAGAACCCGACGGCCAGCGCCGCGGTGATTCCCCAGAACGCCGCCATGTGCGGCGAATAACCGCTGAACAGGACATAGATCAGCACGACCAACGGCAGGGCCGTCGGCCAACCTCTCTTAATGACGTTCCAAAGCCGGGGAATTTCGTCTTCCGGTACACCTTTCAGGCCCAGACGCTTGGCCTGAAAATGAACGATGCAGAGCACACCCACATAGTGCATGGCGGCGGGGACCGCGGCGGCCAGGATGATGGTGGTATAGGGAACTTCCAGAAACTCCGCCATGATGAAGGCGGCGGCACCCATTATCGGCGGGGTTATCTGACCGCCGGCACTGGCCGCGGCTTCGACGCCGCCCGCCAGGTGGCCGGGGTAGCCCATGCGTTTCATATTGGGGATAGTCAGCGAACCGGTTGATACCGTATTGGCGATCGAAGATCCCGAGATCGTTCCGAAGAAGGCCGACGAAACGACGCTAACCTTGGCCAGGCCGCCCGTATAGCGGCCGGCGATGACCGTTGCCATATCGACGAAGAACTGCCCCAGGCCCATGCGTTGCGCCAGGACGCCGAACAGGACGAAATGGAATACGACGGTGGACACGATCCACAGCGTGATGCCGTAAATGCCTTCGGCCGGGAAGTACATATTGTTGATGTATTGATACCAGTTGATGCCCGGGTGCTTGAGAATCTGAAGCGGCATGTACTTGCCAAACACCGCGAAAACCGTGAAAGCGATAATAATAATCGGTACGACAATACCGAGCGTCCGGCGCACGGCCTCCAAAAGAACGACAATCAGCACGGTGCCGAAAATAACGTCGATGAGGTAGGGATCTCCCTGGCGGATCACCTGTTCCGGCAAATGGAATCGGTGGCCCATGAAGGTGAAATCAATCTCGTACCAGGTAATCCCGATATAGAGAGATGCCGAGACGCCGGCGAAGATCAAAATCCAATCCCAAAGCGGCACGTTGGCGTAACGCCACCAGGTGTTCCGTTGCAGCGCCCAGGCAGTATCGCCCCTGATCATGGGAAAGCCGATATAAACCAATAAGATAACGCCGGACATATGAACGCCCATGTGCCAGTAGTCGACGGGGACACCGGTGCCTGCGGTAATATAGTGATAGGCGGCGAACAGGATGGAGAAGCTTAAGGAGAATTTCAGAAGCCAGGGCCCCAACGTGCGGGTCTGAAGACCGGAATCGTACTTTTCTTCCAGTTCTTCGGCTTTCTTGATGTCAAATTCAGCCATATCCGCCTCCATGTCTGCGGCAAGTACGCCGCGACGCCTCAAATGCGATAAACGAAATGTAGTGTTCCCCGGTGTACCGGAAGCGCGGTGCAAGAACCGCGCTTCCGGTGGGGCACCAGGGGAGCTAACTTATTTGATCATGCCCGCTTCTTTGTAGAACTTCTCCGCACCCGGATGCAGCGGAATGAGCACACCCGTGAGAGCGGTTTCGAGGCGAATCTGCTTGCCCTTGGAATGGCCTTTGTCGAGTAGGCCTCGGGTCTTCTTGCTCCACAGCGCCTTGGTAATGCCGTAGATCAGATCGGCGGGTTGATCGACGTTGGTGACCAACTGACCGTTCACCGCCACGGTGGGTACATCATATTTGATGTTTTCGTAACCGCCGGCCGGAATCATCGACGGGACATAGTAAGGGATGATGCCGTTGATCGCCTTGATCTCGGATTTCGAGAACTTGTAGAGATCGAAGCCTTTGGTTGACCCCAACTGGATGAGTGCCGCGAAAGGCCAGCCACCGGCATAGAAAAAGGCATCGAGCTGTCCGTCGGCGAGGCGCTGGGTGCTCTGACCCAGGTTCAATTCGGCCTCTTTGGCATTGATGCCGTAGTGCTTGAGAATCATCTTCACCGATACCTGCGTCCCGGAACCGGCGGCGGCAACGCCAACGCGCTTGCCTTCAAGGTCTTTCAGACTGTTCAGTTTGACGCCCTTCGCCAGAACCAAGTGCATGTCTTCCGGATACAGATTGGCAATGACGCGAACCTTGTCCTTCTTGTTGCCGACGAACTTACCTTCACCGTTGTAGCCTTGGGTGACGCTCTGCGCACCGGCGAGGCCGGCATCGAGCTGGCCGGCGTGGATGGCGTTCATGTTGGCGACCGACGCGTTGGTGGAAACGGCGATGGCGACCAAGCCGGGAACACCGCAGGTGCCGCCCTTGGCACACGAACGCGAACCCGGTGGGCTTGAGATGGCATTGGCGATCAGGCCGCCAATGGGGAAGTACGTGCCGCCGGCACCGCCGGTGCCGATACGCCAAAACTTCATTTCCTGAGCCTGGGCGACGCTGCCCAGAGCGACCATGCCGGCAACTGCCACCATGGCAAGTTTGGTATGGAATTTCATGATAGTCTTCCTCTCCATGAATACCTATTTTGGTATTTAAATTATTTGCCTCCCAACTCACGCTATCGATCAGCGATGAATTGAGTTCGATGCCCGATGTCGAGCACGACCACGGCTTAAACTTCTCAAGCCAGGATCGGTAGAAAACGGGGCGGGAGTTTTGCTGATTTCAAATTATTTTTCTCAACGTCACCCCGCCCAGTACACACTGCATGATGAGGCGACCAATTCATCAATTCAAATGATTAATTTTTGTATATCAATAAATTTTTTTTATGATATAGAAAATATGAGCGGGGCCTTATGAATCTTTGGCACCTTGAAGTTTTTCGAGAAGTGATACTGACCGAGTCGGTAACACAGGCGGCACGCAACCTCGGCCGCACCCAGCCAGCGATTAGCGCATGCATCGCGAGCCTTGAGGACGACATCGGTTACGCATTGTTCGAGCGCAAAAACGGCCGCCTGCATCCCGTGCCGGAAGCACATTACCTGATGGCGGAGTCTGAGGGGATTCTCAAACGAGTCGGCACCCTGGAACGCACGATGAAAGGCACCGATAGTCTCGTCCCGAATCAATTGCGTATCGCCTCCATGCCCATCTTGGCGGAGTTTTTCATACCCCGCCTGATCACACGCTTCATTGGTGACTATCCACAAACCCGGTTTCTGCTATTTTCTGCGAGTTCACCCCAGGTATATGATCACATTGCGTCGCAACAATTCGATTTCGGACTGGCGGAGAAAAGCCCCGGCTCGGATCTCGTCAAGGCCGATCCCATTGAAGTCGAGTGTATTTGCGCTCTGCCGGCGGGCTCACCCTTGGCAAGCAGACCCTTCGTCACCCCGGCCGACCTAGACGGGCGACCCTGCTGCACGTACAGCCCGGAACATTTTATCGCCCGCCACATGCGAAAGATATTCGCTGACGCCGGCGCTCATTTGAATAACCAGTTCGAATTGCAGAACGCCGCCGCCCAGTACAATCTCGTTGCCAACAATGTGGCCATTGGCGTGTTTAGCCCTCTGAGCGCCTGGATTTACAAGACGACCCACCAGAACCCCGATGCCATTACCTTCGTGCCGCTGCGGCCGATAATTCCCTATCCATTTGCCATTCTAACGCCGGCGCACAAATCCTTGTCGCGGCTAGCCCAGGCTTTTGTCTCTGAACTACGCAACGAATTGAATGTCGTACTGTCGGATATTTCAGCGGATTGGCAGGATCGGCCTGGTTAGAGCAGCGTGCGATATTTCGTGCATGGCCTGCCCCCATGAAGTGGTCTAGCGTCTAAGAGAGAATTTGACGTCTCCCATTTCAGATCTCGGGTCGCGCTTCAGATAGAGAACATCGCGCTTCGGCATCAATTGAATGTCTTGCAGCGGACTACGCCCAAACGCATTCACCTCACGCGATGGGACCGTATCGTTCTCACGACGCTGCATCGTATTTGGCCGAAGATCGTCAGCTCTATCGCCATCGTTAAACCGGAGACGCTCGTTCATTGGCACCGACCAGGCTTTTGATTGTACTGGCGCCATAAATGCGGCTCGAACGGCGGGCGACCTTCCCGCACAACCGCATGGATCAAGTCGCCTCCACGGACTTCTTCGCTGTGCCGACATTGGCGTTTCGTTTGCTGTACGTGATGGTCGTTCTTGACCATGCGCGACGATGCATTCTGCACGTCGCGGTGACCGCCAACCCCACGGCTGCGTGGACGGCCCAGCAGCTTAGTGATGCCTTCCCTTGGAACACCGCGCCGCGGTTCCTCATCCATGATGGGCACGGCAGTTTCAAGGGCGAATGCGCCTCCACGGCAAAGTACTTGGGCATCCGCACCGTACGAACGGCTCCAGGATCAACCTGGCAGAACGCTTACGTCTAGCGCGTGACCGGCTCGATACGCCGTTTCAAAACCCGGCAAATACAAACACGACCGGCAAGATCGTTGCGATCCCGGAAGTCGGTGGACTGCATCATCGCTACGAACGGCTGGCGGCCTAAAGCAGCTCCTTCAGGCTTTGGCAGGTAATCTTCGGAGTCTCAAAATGAATCCGTTCGACTTTTTCGTCAAAATTAATAATCGCCTACCAAACCCAAGTCACATTGGCCCTGCGTCCTGCCAAATTTCCGGCGTTAGGAACCTTCTGACTGTTATAAACATGGCGCCCAACAGCGGCCTACGGCCAGAATCCTGGTTTTTGGTAGGGACAGCCATACGTTAAAGTCTATCCACTATACTGCCGCCACTCGACGCGAAAGCCGATTTACGTGACGGCGCCGTCAGATCGAGCCTGGCTCGATGCCGAGCCAGTCGCGGTAGAAGGTGTCGATGTCCGGGCGGAAGTCCTCGACCAGAGGATAGCCGGGCGGCACCGGGTCGATCTCCAGTAGCGTCTGACAGCCGGGACAGAGGAACTCGCGCAATTCCATCCATTGCGGATCGGCATGCATGCCCGGAGGATAGATCTCCTGCATCGCTTCGACCGTGTCACGGACGAAGACGTGGGCGCCCCATTTCCAGTTCTCGGCCGCGTCGCCGAAGTCGTGGGCGCAGGTGCCGCAACGCACCCGTCGCCCGCTGTCCGACGTCTGCACGATGTAGAGCTGCGGGCCGAGAGGCAGTAGCACCTTGTCCTCCCAGCCCAGTTTCTCCTGCAGGACCTGGATGTACTTGACGAAGCGATCCGGGTCCTTGAATGCGGACATCATGGCCTTCAGGTCGCGCCATGGCAGACGTCCCTCGACCAAATCGGCGATGGTCTCCTTGGGGTACGCGGTCATGGCTGGAAGTCCTCCGGCAGGTCCCAGAAGGTCTTGAACTCGTCGCCCCAACGCGCGCTCAAGGCGAGACTGGAGCGGTACATCTCGGCTACCGGCTCGATCAGTCCGCCGTCCATGAGGCGCCGGCGTTCGTCGGCGTACCATTCGCGGACGGGGCGCGCGCGCCTGCCGCGTTCGTCACGGATGGACTGCCGCGCCGCCTGCGTCGCTGCCGCATCGACGCGCCAGCCGCCGCCGGTCTCCTCCTCGGCAACGACGCCGTAGATGGTTTCGGCACGGTCCGCGGACAGGCGGCTAGCGGCGATATCCTCGGCGACCCGTACCGGGTCGCGGGCCAGCGGGTCGCCGAGGCCGGGGCCTCCGCGCTGGACGCTCAAATAGACGTCGCCGCGTTCGAACGGCATCGGCATCATCAGGGATTCGTCGGACCGGCGATGGCGACCGCGCGGCAATTCGTCCAGTTGTCCGCGCGACGGGTCGCCGTCGTGGACCGGATAGGCCGCCTGCAGGTCCTCGTCCTCTGTCAGTGCGACTTCGTGCACGTCGTGAATGTAGCCGGCGTTGCCCGGATAGCCGCCGAGCACCCCCGGCGCCGAGAAGACATAGCCGTCGCCCGAATGCTGCAGATACTGGGTATGGCGGCCATCGACCATGAGCAGGCTCTCGTAGCCCATGCCGCCGCGCCAGGTGCCGGGGCCGCCGGTGCACGGCTTGACGCGCCGCCCCAGATAGACGAGCGGCGCGGTTCCCTCCCAGCTTTCGACCTCGCCCATGTCGCCTTCCGGGTTCCACATGGCGGCACAGTGGTCGGCGCCGTCACGCGCCGCGCCGGCCCCGGTCCCCTGGCAGGAATGCTCGAAGTTGGTATAGGCGGACTCGCGGCCGTCGTCGCCGAGCCCGCCGCCGGACGTGGCGCTGGCGGTCGCCGGATAGCCGGCCACCACTTCCTCCAGGTAGCCGCGGCCGTAGAAACCTCGCGACAGGCTTCGGAACATGCCCGTGAAGCCGGGAATGAGGAAACCCCAGGCGCGCGAGGTGGAGACGAACGGATCGTCCGGATTGGTCCAGGTGCCAACTGGAAATTCGCTGGTCGTCGCCAGGTAGGCGCCGTCGTTGACCTTGTCGTTGGGGATCACGGTTTGCGCCAGCAGGACCCAGATGGCGCCCTGCAACGCCGACGGCGTGCAGTTCTGGGAATGCAGGCCCGACGCGTTGGCGCCGTCGAAGCTGACGCTGACCGTACCGTTGGCGCCCACCGTCATCTCGAACGGCGCGTGCATCAGAGAATCGACCCGCGCCTCGTCGCGGAGGCGTGTGAAGTTCCGGTAGGGGAGATCGGTGAAACCGGGCGCGCGGTAGCGCCCCGGCACCAGGGTCTCGCGAACGCGCTGCAGAAAGGAGATGCGCCCTTCCTCGATCAGCTCGCGGGTGAAGCGCTTGTAGCGCTCGGGACCGATGGCCTCGGCCACCCGCAGCACCGCCTCGCGGATCATGTGGCAGCCGGTAAGGCGCGTCCGTTCATCGAGAATCCAGTACACCGGCGTCCGCACCGCCGCCCGTCTGGCCGCCTCCTGGTCGGCGAACATGGTGTCTTCGGCGCCAATCTTCAGGCACGGAATGATCAGGCCGTCCTCGTAGCGCCGCGTCGGGCCTATGGGCAGGCTCCCCGGTTCCGTCGCCCCAATGTCGATGACATGGGTTACGCCGGCCGCCCAGCCGATCAGCTCGTCCTCCCAGAAGATCGGCACGAACGTCTGGACGTCGGCGTTGTGGACGTCGCCGAGAACAGGGTCGTTGTTGCAGAAGATGTCTCCCGGCGCGATCCCCGGGTTGGCCTCGTAGTCGCGCTCGATCATCGTCTTGATGGCGACGCTCATGGTGTGCACGTGAGCCATGATCCCGGTCGAGAAGACGATCGAGTCCCCTTCCGCCGTGTAGAGGCCGTAGCACAGCTCGCCGATCTCCTGCACGATCGGACTGGCGCTGATGTTGAGCGCCGTTTCGCGGGCATTGACCATGCCGCCGCGCAGACGCCCGAAAAGCTTTTCGTATTCGATCGGGTCGGCGTTCTTGAGCTCAAGCTCCTCGATGCCATAGTAACGCCCGGTATCGGCGAAAATGCGCTCGGAACGTTCCAACTGATCCTTCAGACGTTGCCCTTCCTCGCCGATGCCCGGAGGCAGTGGGACCGCTTCCTCTTCCGATTTCGCCATTACCGGTTTCCCTCAAGGTGAAAAATGCGGTGCGCATCGAGAAGCAGACGCAGGTCAGCGGGTACGACCAGGGTAGTCGCCGGAGATTCGATGACCGCAGGGCCGGCAATCTCGTTGCCGGCGACGAGCGCCTCCATATTCCAGATGTCGGCGTCGCGCCATTCTCCCTTGGCGTAGACGGGGCGGCGGCCCTTGCTCGCCGTCCGGGGCGGTTCGGCCCCCGCCAGAGCATCGTCGGGGAGCGTCGGCTTCTCGACGTCGGTGACCCCGCAGCAGGTTGCTTGCGTGATCACGTAGCCGAGTTCCGGCGACTTGGCGCCGCGCGCGTAGATGCGCTCATAGCGTTCTTCAAAGGTCTTCATGACGGCGGCAACCTCTTCCGGTCTGCAGCGTCCGGGTTCCTTGAGGGTGTCGTCCAGGTTGACCTCGATGTCGTTGAGCTGGCCGGCGTACTTGACGCGCGCGTAATGGCGGTAGCGGACGACGTCCTCGCCGACGCCGCTCTTGGCGAACTCCGCCGCTACCTTGTCACGCAACTCGTCCCAGACGGCGTTGAGGCCGTTCGCCACCGCCTCGCACCGATCCGTCGCAAAGCCGTCGGCGCAGGCTAGCGTCACCGATTTGTCGAAGCGGTATTCGTAGTCGGCGCAACAGCAGCCGAAGGCGCTGAACCCGGCGGCCCAAGACGGGATCAGCACGTCCTGGAAGTTGCTGTCCGCTGCGTAGCCGGCGACGTGCAGCGGCCCGCCGCCGCCGTAGCAGAGCAGCGTGTAATCTTCGTGGCGGTAGCCGCGGCCGACGATGAGGGCATGCACGGCGTTGCGCAGACCCTCCTCGAACAGCTCGACAACGCCGGCGGCCGCGTCATGGACGTCGATGCCAAGCGGCCCGGCGACCTGCTGCTCGATCGCGGCGGCGGCGCGGTCACGATCCAGCATTATCTCGCCGCCGAGGAAATAGTCGGGGTTGATGGTGCCGAGGACGACGTTGCAGTCGGTAATCGACGGCGTATCGACGCCGCCGTCGGCGTAAGAGACACCGATGCGCGCGCCGGCGCTGTCGGGCCCGATTTCGATTCGCCGGTTGGTCGGATTGACGCGCACATAGCTTCCGGTGCCGGCGCCGATGCTGTCGATGCGCACCATCGGCAGGTTCAGGAGGAAGCGCCCGATGTTGGGCTTGGGACGGATCTCGAAGTCGTTGTCGGTGAGGAGTGCGACGTCAAAGCTGGTGCCGCCGACGTCGGTGCAGACGACGTTCCCCGAGCCGCCGAGGCGGGCACCCAGGTAGCCGGCTCCGACGACGCCGCCGATCGGCCCCGAGGTCAGGGTCGGGCATAGCTGCCGCGCCTCAATGGTGATGGTTCCGCCATGGCTGGCCATGATGCGCGGACGCACCGTGCCACCAAGGTTGGCGACCCTCTTGGCGACGCGGTCGAAGCTGGCGCGCGACGGCTCGGCCGCGTAAGCCTCGACGATCACCGTGTTGGTACGCGTGAAGTCGCCTTGCGTCGGATACAACTCGTGGGCGACGAAGACCTTGGCCTCGGCGCCCCGCGCCGCCACGACCCGGCGCACCTCCTCGGCGACGAGGCGCTCGTGGTCGGGATTGACGAACGAGAAGACGAGGCTGACGCAGATCGCCTCGCAATGCGCTTCGAGCAGCGCCTCGGCCGCAGCGGTGGCCTCCGCCGACACCAAGGGCAGGACCTCGCGGCCGATGCGGTCGATGCGGCCACGAACGCCGTAGACTCGGGACCGCGGCACCAAGGGCTCGTTGTGGGCGTGGGTAACCAGATGCAGGCGATCGGCGTAGGAATAGCCGAGGTGGGCCTGGATGCCGCGTTCCAGCTGCAGGCAATCTTCCATGCCGGCGGTGACGATGAGACCTACGCGACGACCCTTGCGCTCGTGCAGACGGTTCAGCATGGCGGTGCCGGAATAGATGCAGGACCGGATGCCCGGCATCGCCGCCGCTGCGTCAAGGTCCCAGTACGCGAAGGCGTCGTGCAGCGAGGCCTCGAAGCCTTCGGATTCGTCGTCCGGCGTCGTCTGGGCCTTGCCGACGACGAAGGCGCCGGAATCGGAGACGACGAACGTATCCGTCATCGTGCCGCCGGCATCGATGCCGATAATGCGGGGAACGGGTACGGTCATGGAGGATTCCATGTAAACGTGGCCGCCAAACGGATCGACGTGGGCGTGGGGCCTCGCCAGCCCCATGGGTTCAATATCAACCAACAGCGACCGCTATTAGGCTGCCCGCATTGACGTAGATCAAAGACTGCCAATCCCAATGCCGACGGTCCCGGACAATCCGGTCTTGACGGCAGTAAATTCAGTATATAGAAAATTTTTTCATAATTATGAAAACATCGGTGAAATCCGCTGATCGCGCCCTCGACGTGTTCGAGGCTTTCAGGCTGCGCCAGCGGCCGCTTTCGTTGAGCGAGATCGCCGAGGCCATCGGCGCGCCGGCGAGCAGTTGCCACGGCCTGATCCGAACGCTGGAGAGCCGTGGCTATCTTTATGAAGCGGCCCGACGACTTTTGTACCCGACGCGGCGGCTCTACGATGTCGCGCGCGATATCATGGCGCACGATCCAGTGCTCGAACGCGTCGAACCCGAGCTCGCGCGGCTGCGCGATGCGACGCGGGAAACGGTAATCATCGGCAAGCGGCAGGACGACGGCATAGTCTACCTCGATGTGCTCGAAGGGCTGCACACGATCCGTTATTCCGCTGCACCGGGAGAGGTCAAGCCGCTGCATTCCAGCGCCATCGGCAAGGCGATGCTGGGTTCGCTCCCGGAAGATGAACTGGAGCGGTTGCTGCCGCGCCTCGACCTAGCCCGGGTGACAGAAAACACCCTGACCACGGCGAACCGCTTGGCCATGGACATCGCCGCCGGCCGCGAACGCGGCTATTTCGTCACGCACGGCGAGAACGTGACCGACGTCATGGCGGTCGCGGCGAACCTGGTGCTCAACGACGAGCCTTACGGCATCGCCGTCGCCGGCCCGGTCCAGCGCATGGCGCCGATGCTGGCCGAGCACAGCGAACGCCTGGGCAAAACGTGCAGAGCGTTGGTGGAAGCAGTATCGCCATGACGGATCCGAACCTCATCGTCGAAGCCGCCGGGGGACGCCTCGCGGTCACCATCGATCGGGCGGATAAGCGCAACGCGCTGAGCCGCGCCGTCCTTGCCGCGTTGCGGGAGACCTTCGAACGCCATGCCAAGGACGAAAGCCTATGCGTCGCGACGCTGACCGGCGCCGGCGACAAGAGCTTCGCCGCCGGCGGCGACCTGCGCGACCTCGCCACGGTGCGCACCGTCGAGGAGGCGGAGATCATGGCCGACCAGGCGAAGGCGGCGCTCGACGCGATCCGCCGCTTCCCCGTACCGGTCGTCGCCGCACTCAACGGCGACGCGCTCGGTGGCGGAGCGGAGCTGGCGGCGTCTTGTGATTTTCGCGTCGCCGCATCGCACGCGCGCATCGGCTTCATCCAGGGACGCCTCAACATCGCCACCGCCTGGGGCGGTGGCATCGACCTCGCCCGCATCGTGGGAACGACGGCGGCGCTGCGCCTCGTCGCCCGCAGCGAGCTGCTGTCGGGCCACGAGGCCCTGGCGCTTGGTCTCGTCGATGTCGCCGCCGGAGAAGGTCAATCCCTCGACGACTGCCTCGAGGCGTTCCTGGCGCCGATCATGCGCCAGACACCGCACGTGCTGCGCGCCTTCAAGACGCTCAACCTCGGTTCGCGCCGGGATCTGCCGCGCGACCAGCTGATGCAGCTCGAGACGCGCCTGTTCGCCGACACCTGGGCGCACCAGGACCACTGGGACGCCGCCGACAAACTGTTGAAATGACGGAGCCAAGCCATGAGCGAAGCCAAGGTCAAGCCTGACACCGCAGGTCGCAAAACCGGTCCCGGCATCCCGCCGCCCGTGACGCCGTCGGGCATCGAGATACCCGAGCTCGTCACTCCCGACATGATCGAAACCAGCGCCCCGGGACTGCCCGGCGAATATCCCTTCACCCGCGGCATCTTCCCCGACGGTTTCCGCGGGCGGCTCTGGACGTTCCGCCAGTATTCCGGCTTCGGCTCGGCCGAGGACACCAACCAGCGCTACCGTTTCCTGCTGGAGCAGGGCCAGACCGGTCTTTCGGTCGCGCTCGACCTGCCGACCCAGTGCGGCTACGACCCGACCGACCCGATGGCGGCATACGAGGTCGGCAAGGTCGGCGTATCCCTATCCAACCTGGCGGAGATGGAGGTGCTGTTCGACGGCATCGACCTCGGCGGCATATCGACCTCGTTCACCATCAACGGCTCGGCAGCGATGATCTACGCCATGTACCTCGCCGTCGGCGACAAGCAGGGGGTGCCGCGCGACAAGCTGACCGGCACCATCCAGAACGACATCCTCAAGGAGTACGTGGCGCGGGGGACCTGGATCTTCCCGGTACGGCCGTCGATGCGCCTGATCGCCGACTCGGTGCTGTTCTCGAACCGCGAGACGCCGCGCTTCAACCCGATCAGCATCGCCGGCGCGCATGTGCGCGACGCCGGCTGCACCGCGGTCGAGGAGATCGCCTACACGCTGGCCAACGGCCTCGCCTACGTCGACGAGCTAGTCGCGCGTGGCGGCAAGGTCGATAGTTTCGCCAAGCGCCTCTCCTTCTTCTTCTACGTGCACATGGATTTCTTCGAGGAGGTCTGCAAGTTCCGCGCAATGCGGCGGCTGTGGGCCAAATTGCTGAAGGAACGCTACGGCGTCGAGGACGAAAAAGCCTTGCGGTTCCGCTTCGGCGTGGTGTGCGGCGGCTCGTCGCTGATCGCCCCGCAGCCGCACAACAACATCGTGCGCGTCGGCGTCGAAACCATGGCTGCGGTCCTCGGCGGCGCGCAGTCGATCTTCACTTGCGCGTACGACGAGGCGTTTCAGATCCCAACCGAGGCGAGTGCGGAGATCGCGCTGCGCACCCAACAGATCGTCGCCTACGAGAGCGGCATCTCGAAGACCGTCGATCCGCTCGGAGGCAGCTACTACGTCGAATGGCTGACCGACCGAATGGAGGCCGAGGCCGTCAAGGTTATGGACGAGATAGACGACTATGGCGGCGTCATCCCGGCGATCGAGGACGGCTGGCTGCAGATGCGCATCGCCGAGCGCGCGCTCGAGCGCAAGTCGTCGGTCGACTCCGGCGAGCAGGTCGTCGTGGGTCAGAACCACTTCCGCCGCGACGAAGAGGCCGGATCGTTCGGCGAGGTGTTCCGCATCGATCCGAAAGCAACCAAGCGCGTCGTCGATAAGTACGAGGCGGTCCGCGAGCGGCGCGACAACGGGTTGGTGGAGAAGACGCTGGCCGATCTCGAAGCCGCCACCGCCAAGGACGGTGAAAACCTGATGCCCTACCTGGTCGACGCCTGCCACGCCTACGCCACCGTGGG
>CAYLTU010000023.1:27201-33075 GCA_964386465.1 uncultured Rhodospirillaceae bacterium | reverse complement strand
AGGTCGTCGGTATCTTCGACCTCGTGGTTCCCGATCGGAATACGTTATACGAAATTCGGCTGCGCGACTTCAATTTCGGCCCCGGAGACGATGATCTCAGGCTCCGGGTGCAGACTCTTAGCGACGGGTTATCACGCGTCGCACTTTCGTATCGCGACGCCATTAGCAACACCAACATCACCCTTGGATCAATGGCGCTGGATGACAGACACGAACAAATAATGCTGATACTGGAAAATTCTTTGAACGACATGGAAGCCTTCACCGGACTATTCCAGTATATCGATGGCGGGAGTTTGGTGGGCCTTAATCCGACTTCGCTCGGGTCGCAAACTTTCTTCCATGGTGAACAATGGACCCGGGCCAATTTCCGCGCGATTAATGTGGACGTGGTTCCCGAACCCGGCGCCTTCGCCCTGTTCGGCATCGGCCTCGTGGGGTTGGGATTAATGAGGTGGCGGCGCAAGGCAGCCTAGCTCAATTTCGAATTGACCGGCGCGAGAGGGGCGCAAACGCGAGCAACCGCTCTGACCAAACGAGTTAAGGAAGCTGTGGGCGTGCGCATGAGTATCTTCAAGCCGTTGGTATTTGGTTTTGCAAGCGATGGGCGGGAAGGCTATCACCTCAGACTAAAACAAGTGGATACAATCTATCATATGGTACCCCTACGACGGCTTCCCGAGTTTACCGGTTAGGCGCGCGATGCGCCGTGATGCGGTGCCATCACAAGCATCGTGCAACGCAGCCGGTGAACTCGGGAAGACGCCCTATGGGTCCCCTATCCCGGCTTCTCGATGCGTCGAAGGTCCTTGCCGATGACCCGGTATCGCCGGCGAACCTTCCCCTGCCGAGAAGCCGGGATAGGGGATCGGAGGGGCACCATATGTTAGATTGTATCCACTAGGGGAGGAAATCCATGAACGCCACGAAACTCAGACGTACGTTGAAATCCGGCGGCCACGTGTTCGGCTGCATGCTGTCGCAGATGGCCTCGACCCGGTTCGAGCAGGTCTTGTCCGGTAGCACGCTCGATTACGCGATAATCGATTCCGAGCACGGTTCGCGCGACCGGACCGAAATCCAGAATCTTTGCGGCATGCTGCGCCGCGCCGACATCACGCCGGTCGTGCGCGTGCCGATTCCGAAATCGGAATGGGTCGCGATGGCGCTCGACGCCGGGACGGCGGGCGTTCTGGTGCCCTATTGCGAGACGGTCGAGGAGGTCCAGGCAGTCGTCGCGACGGCCAAGTGGCATCCGCTGAAGGGCGAGTATCTGCGCCGCGCGGTCGAGGAAAACAAACTGCCCAGCCCGGAAACGAAGAAGTACCTGCAGAACCGGCGCAAGGAATCCTTCGTCATCATCGGCATCGAATCGGAACCTGCCTACAGGAACTTGGATGCGATCCTCGATGTTGGCGGTATCGACGGTGTCTTCATCGGGCCGAACGACATGTCGACCTCGCTCGGCATTCCCGACGATTACAAGAACCGGAAATATCTGCGCGTGATCGAGGACATCATCAAACGCTGCACGGCGCGCAAGATCCCCGTCATGGTCCACCAGCAAACCATCGATACGTCCAGCAAGGCGATCAAGCTGGGGGCGCGTTTCGTGCTGCATTCGACCGACGGACGCATGCTGCAGCGATGCATCCAGAACGAGATGAACGAACTGCGCGAGATCGCGGGCGCGACCGCCAAGGCGACCAAGGATACGGTCGGGACGGTTTAGGGACGGCGCGAAAAGGGCTCTGGGAGACCTCAGCGAAATACTGCCGACGATGGTGTTTCACCCCCCATCCTAACCTTCCCCCGCAAGGGGGGAAGGGATAGTTTTTTGATTTCAATAAGTTAATCCCTCCCCCTTGACGGGGGAGGGCTAGGGTGGGGGTGGACGGCGTACAATTTCACCATTTTACAGAGGTCTCTCAGAGCCTTTCCCCGAGAACCCATAGTGCAACCCGCCGCGTGGTGAAAAGTTGGGCTCTCGGATCAAGTCCAAGGGCGACAACGATGTGTTTCTCGGCCTGTGGATTGCTCTGATCCGGTACGACAGGCTTTAATAAAGCCGCAAGAGCGGCATAGGGGAGTTTTATGAAAATCACCGTATTCGGCGCCGGGGCGATCGGCGGCAATCTGGGCGCGCTGATTAGCCGCCAGGGCTACGACGTCAGTCTGATCGCGCGCGGTGCGCATCTTGAGGCGATGCGCGAGAACGGTCTCAAGCTCATTACGGGCGACCGGCAGTTCGTGACCCATCCGCACGTGACCGACGATCCCGGCACGCTGGGCCCGCAGGATTACGTCGTCGTCTCGCTGAAATCCCATCAGGCGCCGGGCGTGGTCGACGCGATGCAGCCGCTGCTCGGACCCGACACGACGGTCGCGACGGCGATGAACGGCATTCCCTGGTGGTATTTCTACAAGCTCCCCGGGCAATGGGAGAACTATCAGGTCAAGGCGGTCGATCCAGACGGCAAGCAGTGGAACGGTGTCGGTCCGGAACGGGCGATCGGCTGCATCACCTATGTGGCGAGCGAGGTGATCGAGCCCGGCGTCGTAAAGTCGCCCGGCAAGTCCTTCCGCTATCAGATCGGCGAGCCCGACGGTGTCGAATCCGAAAGATGCCTGCGCTTCCAGGAGGCGGTCGAGGCGTCCGGCATCACCTGTCAGATCCGGCCGGAAATCCGCAAGGACATCTGGATCAAGCTGATGGGCAACATGGCCTACAACCCGACAAGCGCTCTGACCTTGGCGCATGCAGGTGCGATGGCCAACGATCCCGACATGGAGGCGTTGCTTCGCCGGCTCATGGCGGAGGTCATTTCCGTGGGTACGGCGCTGGGCACGGATCCGGAAGCCTCCATCGACGCCCGCATCGAAGGAACCCGCAAGGGAGCGGCCTTCCACAAGACATCGATGCTGCAGGATCTGGAACGCGGCAGGCCGATGGAGATCGCCCCGATCGTCGGCGCGGTCGCGGAATTGGCGAAACTGGCCGGCGTCGAGACGCCGACCATCGACACCGTACTGGCATTGGTCCAGCTAAGGGCGCAGATGACGGGCCAACTGCCCGGCGCGCCGGCGATCGAACTGCCGGCGTAGCGCGACGACTGTCCGGCAAGGAGCGAATCCATGGATGTTCTAAAAGGCGTAACCTTCGAGCGCGGGCCGGAGCAGCACACCTTCACCGCCATCGGCCGCTGTCCGCGTACCGGGCGGCTGGGCGTATCGGTGACGACGGGCGAGATCGGGACCGGCGGTCGGGTGCCGTCCGTGATGGCGAATGTCGGCGCCGTCGGAACGCAGGCGTCAACCGATCCGCGGCTCGGTCCGCTCGCCATCAAGCTGCTCGAGCTGGGCTATCCTGCCGCGCGGGTGATGGCGGAGCTGGAAGCCAGCGATCCCTATATCGAATATCGGCAGCTCGGCATCGTCGACCGCTTCGGCCGCACCGCCGTGCGCACCGGGTCCAGCAACAATCCCTGGGCGGGCCATGAGACCGGCGACGGGTGGGTCGTCATGGGCAACGCCGTCGTGGATGAGGGGGTCGTCGCGGCGATGGCGAACGCCATGCGGGAGCATGAAGCGGAGGATATCGAGACCCGCCTGATGCATGCGATCAGCGCCGGCACCGATGCCGGCGGTCAGCCGGACGGCCAGCGCGCGGCGGCAGTCCTGGTGCATGAAAATGAGAGCTATGCCATCGTCAATCTGCGGGTCGACGATCACGACGAACCGATGAAGGAGTTGTGGCGGCTCTTCGACAAAATGCGTCCGCTCGTGCCTTACTACCGGCAACGCCCGGACGACCCCACCCTTGGCCGCGTCGTCGATTGGAAGCGCGAACGCGGGATCGAGTGATCCGATCGATTTCTATAGTGTAGAGCAGATTCACGCGGTTGTTGGATCGCCAAAAGCGATTCCAACTAACCCCGATCTGCTCTAGTGGGACATAAGCACCGGAACGCGCATTTCCCGCAGGACATGCCGCGTGACGCCGCCGAACACCCACTCGCTGAGCCGCGACCGGCCATAGGCCCCCATTACGATCATATCGGCGCCGCTGTCGCCGACGTAATCCAACAACGTTGCGCCGGGATCATTCGCGGTATCGGCCAGAAGCTTCAGTTCGACAGACACGCCGTGTTGCGCGAGATGTGTCGCGATGTCCGCGCCAGGAACGTCGCTCGGGATGTCCGCGGCAATCGACACTACTTCCACCCTGTCCGCCGCCACGAGAAGCGGCATGGCGTCCGATACGGCCCGGGCGGCCTCCCTGTTGCCGTTCCAAGCGACGGCAATCCGTTTGCCTATCGGTTTGTACGCCGCGTCGTACGGCGTCACGAGGACCGGCCGGCCGGAGCGGAGGACCAGGTCGATCGTACTGATCTCGAACGGCTCCCGTTCCTGCGTGTCTTGGCCGGTCACGGTGAGATCGACATAGCGTGCGTGCAGCCCGATGATCTCGGTAACGTTGCCCTCAAGCTCGAGCCAACTGCTGCGGTCGGTCCAGCCGGCGCGGCTGACGGTGTCTTCGAAGGCCGTGCGGGCCGCGGCGACGGCGGCGGTCTGCTGTGCCGCGAAGGGTCCGCTGACGATATCCGGGATTGCGCCGACACTGTAGGGTGGCATGTTGGGGATTGCGTGGACACCCAGTCCCGTCAGATGCGCGTCATGCGCACCGCACAGCGCGACGGCCGTCTCCAATCGAAGTTTCGATTGCGCGGTATCCGTCACGTGCACCAGAATATTCTTCAGGGCCATCCTCACTCCTCTGTGGCGTCGTCCCCAATATGGTTGCTTGCGGCAACGTCCGAAACGATTTGGATCAATTCGTGTACCGCATAGAGCGTATCAGTTTTAGACGAACTCATTACATGAGTTCGTCTAAAACGGTGAATCCGCTCTTTACCCGTAAGATAGATCAGATTCACGCGGTTGTCGGATCGCCACAGGCGATGCCGACAAACCCCGATCTGATCTAGGGACTCTGCGAAGGAAGCGAAATCAAATGCCGAAGAAACATGTTTTCTATTTTGATTTTCTGACCGATCCGCAGGCGTTCGAAGATACCCTCACGCGGGATGGCGATATCGAACTGACGCGGCTGGAACAAACCATGCCGGACGCGGAGATCGACGCTGTTCTGCAACGCGCCACCGGCTATCAGATCCGAGGCAACTGGCGCGACGTCCGGGACGCGTATCGCGGCCACAGCGCCCTCATCGAACGCTGTCCGAACCTGCTGGCGATGTCGACCGGGGGGGCTGGCTACGACACCATTCATGTCGCCGATTGTACCGAGGCCGGTGTGCTGGTCGTCAATCAGGCCGGCATGAACGCGGAGGCCGTGTCGGAGCATGCGGTCGGCATGATGCTGTCGCTGACCAAGAAGATCGCACAGGTGAATCAGGCGTTGCGCCGCGACCGGAACTGGGTGCGCCGCGATTTCATGAACAACGATATCTTCGGCAAAACGCTCGGTATCGTCGGTCTCGGCCAGATCGGCGCGCGCGTGTCGGAGATCTGCCGGGTCGCCTTCGGCATGAAGGTGCTGGCGGCGCATCCGCGGTTGACAAGCGAACAGGCAGCGGAGCGGGGCGCCGAGTTGGTGCGTTTCGACGATCTTCTCGAACGATCCGATTTCATTCTCGTCGCTTGCGGCTTGAATGACGAAACACGCGGCATGTTCGGCGCCGCCGCCTTCGAGAAGATGAAGGAGACGGCCTATTTCATCACCATCGGCCGCGGCGGCATCCACGACGAAGCGGCGTTGGCGACGGCGCTTTCGGAGGGCCAACTGGCGGGCGCGGGGCTCGATGTCTGGATCGAAGAGCCGCCGCCGCTCGACCATCCGCTGCTCAAATTCGA
>CAYLTU010000023.1:0-27101 GCA_964386465.1 uncultured Rhodospirillaceae bacterium | reverse complement strand
TCGATGTCTGGATCGAAGAGCCGCCGCCGCTCGACCATCCGCTGCTCAAATTCGACAATGTGTTCGCGTCACCGCACATCGCCGCGATCACGCCGGAAAGTGCGTTGAAAGGGATGACCGCCGCCGCCGAACAATGGCGCACGATCCTCTCCGGCGGCCGGCCGCCGCGCCTCGCCAATCCGCAGGTCTGGCCGGTCTATAAGGAGCGCTTCAAGCGCATCATGGGCCGGGCCGTTACCGACGACTAACAATCACGAACCGTCAGAGACTACCTCTTGTTGTCATTCTTGGACTTGATCCGAGAATCCAGGTTGAAGACCGTTTCGCGGTTGCAAGTTGGGCCCTCGGGTCAAGCCCAAGGGCGACAGTGGGGGTACGGTTCCTAGCCAACCACAACAGGATCGATCTCGTCGATGATCCAGCGGGCGAGCGCGGTCATGCGCGCGTCCTGATGCTGCTGTCCCATCACCTGGGCGCCGACCGGCAGGCCGCCGACGCTCATCATCGGCATCGTCACGCAGGGCGCGAACAGCATCGAGCTTGCCGTGTTGAAGATGGCGTCGCCAGTCGGGCGCGGCGCCAACGGCTGCCCCTGAATATCTCCGGGCCACGGCGTGGCCGGACCGGGACAGGACAGGGTGATCATCGCGTCGGCGAGATTGCCGATGGCGGCGTGCGCGCGTTGCGCCGTTTCGCGCGCCAGCAGGGCTGCGCGATAATCGTCGTGAGTCATCGCCTCCGCCTTGGCCAAGGTGGCCTTGATCCTTTCGCTGACGAATTCGCCTTTCTGGTCGACGAGGTTGCGCTGCGCCCAGCGATTCTCCCATGGGGTGATGTTGCCGGTGATGGCGGGCGCTTCGACGACAGCCTGTTCCAACGCCTCCACTAGCGGATGATCGGCGCGCCGCAACAGCGTGACCCCCGCGGCTTGGAGGTTTTCCAGCAATCCTTCGAACGCGATCTTGCTCTCGTCGTCGAGGATCGCCCAGCCGGCGGTCTCCAGTACGATCAGCCGTTCCGGTTTGACCGCCGCGGGTGCGGTCGCCGGCCCGAACAGGCCGAGCGCGCCACGGTCGCCGCCGGCGCGCGTCGCGATCTCGATGGCCGCCTGCCACATATCCTCGATGCAGCCGGCATGGACGCCATGCGTGCTCATGCTGGTTGCCTGGCGCTCGCCGCGGTTGATGCCGCCTTGCGTCGGTTTCAGCGCGACATTGCCGCAATAGGCGGCCGGACGGATGATCGAGCCGCCGACCTGGGTGCCGATCGCCGCCGGTACCATGCGCGAGGCCACCGCCGCCGCGGAGCCGGAAGAAGAGCCGCCGGGCGTCCGCGTCGGGTCGAACGGGTTGGTCGTGGCGCCGGGATGCGAGCCGCCGAGCTCCGCCGTCACCGTCTTGCCGAGCACGACCGCCCCCGCCTCGCGCAGCGCCCAGACCGCGGCGTTGTCGTTCTTGGGGAAGTTGCCGGCATAGGCTTCGCAGCCCATCTGCGTCGGCATGTCCTTGGTTTCCAGCAGATCCTTGATACTGATCGGCAGCCCGTCGATTGTGGACAACGGCTTGCCGTCCTTGTAGCGCGCCGTACTGGCGTCGGCCGCCGCGCGCGCGCCGTCTTCGTTCAGGGTCACATAGGCCTTCACGACCGGTTCGCGTTCGGCGATGGTCTCCAGGCAGCGTTCAAGATAGGCGCGCGGCGTGTCGGAACCGTCGCGGAATTGCGGTACGGCGTCGTGAAAGCTGAGCGCCTTGAAAGTTCTGGGATCGTATTTCTCTGGCATGATTTCTTCTCCCGTGTCGTTGGCTGATCTTGGCACCTTATCCGGCGGGCTTCAACGCACAGGTCTGATTTACTAGGGTGGAAACGAGCGCAATGATTTGGAGCCCAACCGATGACCCAACGCCCGACACCCTTCAGCGGTATTCGCCACGTCGCCTTCGCCGTCCCGAACCTGGAGGAATGCGAGAAATTCTATACCGAGGTGATGGGCATGGAGATTTTGAGCCGCGCCAACGAGAACCTCGTCTATCTGACCTGCGGCAACGATAATCTGTCGCTGTCACGTGCGAAGAAACCGGCGGATGGCGGCGGTTGCTTCGATCACTACGGCTTCATCGTTCGAACGAAGCAGGAGCTGCAGGATTGGTTCGAGTATTTCGAGGCCGAAGGCGTCGCCGTGATGGATCAACCGCACGACCATGCCGACGGCGCGCGCAGCTTCCACGTCAAGGACCCGGCCGGCAACGTGATCCAACCGATCTACCACCCGGCAATTTCGGGACAGACGTTCAGTTAGGCCACGAGCGGTGCTGTTTCCCCCTCACCCTGCCCTCTCCCCAAGGAGAGGGTTTAGTGTCTCGACTATTAGAACCCTCTCCTTGGGGAGAGGGCAGGGTGAGGGGAGGACCGATGACAACAACGCCAAGGGTAACCTTTACGTCGCCAGCGCCCGGCTGATCACCAGCCGCTGGATGTCGTTGGTGCCTTCGTAGATCTTGCACACGCGCACGTCGCGGTAGATGCGCTCCAGCGGGTGGTCGGCGAGATAGCCGTAGCCGCCGAGCGTTTGGATCGCATCGGAGCAGACCTTCTCCGCCATCTCCGAAGTCACCACCTTGGCCATCGACGCTTCCTTCAGGCAGGGCATGCCGGCGTCGCGCAGGGCGGCCGCGTGCCGCACGAGCTGGCGCGCGGCCTCGATCTCCGTCGCCATGTCGGCGAGACGGAAGGCGACGGCCTGGTGGTTGAAGATCGGCGTGCCGAAACTCTCCCGCTCCTGCGCGTATGCGAGCGCGATCTCGTAAGCCGAGCGCGCCATGCCGACCGCCTGTGACGCGATGCCGATGCGGCCGCTCTCCAGATTGGCCAGCGCGATGCGGTAGCCTTTGCCCTCGTCGCCGAGCCGGTCTTCCGCCGGCACCTCGACATTCTCCAGCACGATCTGGCAAGTGTCCGAGGCGCGCTGGCCAAGCTTTTCCTCGACCCGGGCGACGATGTAGCCGGGATGGTCGGTCGGCACGATGAACGCGCTTATGCCGCGCTTGCCCGGGTCCGGTCCGGTGCGCGCGAAGACCAGGGCGATATCGGCGTTCTTGCCGGTCGTGACGAACTGTTTCGTGCCGTTCAGCAGGTAATGCCCGTTCCTTCGTTCGGCGCTCGTTCGCAGGGTCGAGGCGTCCGAGCCCGCATGCGGTTCGGTGAGACAGAAGCAGCACAGTTTTTCGCCGCTGGCCAGCGCCGGCAGATACCGGTTCTGCTGTTCTTCCGTGCCGTATTGGATGATCGGCAGGCAGCCGACGGAGTTGTGGCCGCTCACCAAGGTCGATAGGGCGCCGCAGCCGGCCCCGATCTCCTCCAGCATGGCCGAATAGGCGACGTGATCGGCGCCGACGCCGCCCTTGTCCTGCGGCACCAGCATGCCGAGGAAGCCGAGTTTGCCCATTTCCGCGACGGTTTCGCGCGGGAAGAAACTGTCGCGGTCCCACTTGGCCGCGAAGGGAAACAGATGCTCGCGGGCGAACCGCGCGGCGGTCTCCTGGATCAGCGCCTGTTCTTCGGTCAGCAGCATGTTAGATTGTGTCCACTAGTCGTCGAGTTTGTAAGTCTTCGCCGCCGTGTCGTGGTACAGCTTGGCCTTCTCGTCGGCCGAATAATTGGCGGTCAGAAGCTTAAACGAGTTGTACAGCACGTTGTAGCTGCAGCTCAGCTTGTCGACCGGGAAGTTGGATTCGAACATGCAGCGGTCCACACCGAACTTCTCGATCGTGTATTCGTAGTAGGGTCGCGTCGCGTCGAGCAGTTCCCGGCTGGTCGGCGGCTTGGGTTTCTCGTGCCAAGCGAACCCGTTCACCTCCATGTTGATGCCGCCGAGCTTGGCCCGCACATTCTCGCAGGTCGCCAGCTCGTCAATCGAGCGCTTCCACTCCGCATGGACCTCTTCCGACTTGCCGGCGTAGGGGCCGACACCTATCGGGCCTCCGAAATGGTCCAGGATGATGATGGTATCCGGAAAGGCGCGGGCCAGGTCCGTCACTTCCGGTATCTGCGTGTGGTAGCACCAGGCCTCGTAGCTGAGGTTGCGCGGCCCCAGATGCTTGAACCCGGTACGGAAATCGTCGCGCATTACCAGGCCTTTGGGTGGGTTGGTGCGGTGGTTTTCGACCGCGTCATGCTTGTCCCAGGTCATGCCGAGCCGGATACCCTTGAAGCGTCCGCCGCCGGCTTCGATCTGCGCGTCGAGCACGTCGGCCGCGGCCTCGCCGATCTTAAGATCGGTCGTGCCGATGATGCCCTTGGCGACCCTCGCGCCGCCATAGAGGCCGGACGCGCTCATCGCCGCGATGCCGCGCACGAACTCGGTTTCGCCGATCGGCTTCATCGCCTCCGGCCCGTCCGTCTTGAACATGGCGCCGCATTCGATGAACACGGTGGAGACCACGTTGTGGCCGGCGTAGAGGTCTTCCAAAATCTCGTCCAGCAGGTAGCGCGGCTGGGCATGCTCGGTCTTGAATTCCCACAGATGGTGGTGCGGGTCGCAGATCGGCAGATCCGGCTCCAGTGTTTCCTCCGCCGTCAATGCAAGCCAATCGTCGTGCGTGCCCATGGTCTGCGCCTCTTTCCGCTGAGAATTCTTGGCAATGACTCAAACGCTTTAGACCCGTCCTGTCAAAGCCGCTTCAATCCGTTAGAGTGCGCCGGCAGTTTAGGGTGAAAAGATATCATGGGATCTGTAACGCTAAACGAGGTCCGCCGCGGCTTCTATCTCGATTCGGTCGCCTTGATGCGGGTCGCGCGCACGGTTGCGGGACTATCCGGCGTCGAGGAGGCGGCGCTCATGATGGCAACGCCGGCGAACCGTGAGCTCATGCGGGATGCCGGTGTCTTGAGCGACGACGGGGCGGGCGCGGAACCGAATGACCTCGTAATGGCGGTGCGCGCGATGGACCGCTCCGCGGCGGAAGCAGCGCTCGTCGAGGCCGCGAAAGAGCTCGATAAACCGAAAATCCAGGCGAGCGACGCCACATGGCGTCCCAGAACCCTGCGCCAGGCGGTGAAAATGGCGCCCGAAGCCAATCTGGCCCTAATTTCAGTGCCCGGCGATTACGCGATTGCGGAAGCGCGCAAGGCGATCCGGCACGGTCTGCATGCGATGATCTTCAGCGACAATGTCTCGGTCGAGGCCGAGCGGGCGCTGAAGGAAGAGGCGCGCGAGGCGGGCTTGCTGGTGATGGGGCCGGATTGCGGGACGGCGATCCTCGGCGGGGTTCCGCTCGCCTTCGCCAATGCGGTGCCGCGCGGCGATATCGGTATCATCGGGGCGTCCGGCACCGGCCTCCAGGAGGTCAGCTGCCTGATCGCGCGGAATGGCGGCGGGGTCAGCCATGCGATCGGCGTCGGTGGCCGCGATCTTTCGGCGGCGGTGGGCGGGGTCACGACATTGATGGCGATGGACCTGCTCGATGCGGATCCGGATACACGGCACATCGTCCTGATCTCGAAGCCGCCGGCCACCGAAGTCGCCAAGCGCATCATCGAACGCATCGCGCGCAGCCCCAAATCCTACACGGTGTGCTTCATCGGCGGGGCTCCCGCGCTGCCCGACAATGCCAAGGCGTCGGCAACGCTATGCGACGCGGCGGCACGGGCTTTGGGCAAGGAGAGCTTTTCGACAGACGATACCGCGGCGGTTCCCGCTCGCAACGATCGCGTCCTAGGCCTCTATTCCGGCGGGACCCTGTGCGCCGAAGCGCAATTCGTCTTCAAGGCGGCGGGCCATGACGTCGCGTCCAACGCACCGATTTCGGGTGCCGCGGATATCGATAGGGCGGGGCACCGTTTCATCGATCTTGGCAGCGACGAGTACACCCGGGGCCGCCCGCATCCGATGATCGATCCCGGCGTGCGCGACGACGCATTGCTTGCGGCGCTTCGGGATCAGACGGTTGGGGTCATCCTGATCGATGTGATCATCGGCTATGGCGCACATGACGATCCGGCGGGCTGCGTCGCCATGATATTGGCGCAGCAAGAAGGACAAGGCCCGCTCGTCGTCGGTTCGGTCACCGGCACCGACGCCGACCCGCAGAGCCGTTCGGCGCAGGAAGCGGTGCTGCGCGCGGCGGGCGTTACCGTGATGCCTTCCAATGCCGCCGCGGCGGCCTATGCGCTGGCCTGCCTGAAAGCGGGTCGCTAGGCATGCTGCGTACGGTCCGGGCCCGTCGCGGCATGGTCGTGGCGCCGCATCATCTGGCGGCGCGCGCCGGGGCCCGCGTGCTGGAAGAGGGCGGTAACGCGATCGAGGCGATGGTCGCGGCGGCCAGCGCGATCACCGTCGCCTATCCGCATATGAACGCGCTGGGCGGCGACAATTTCTGGCTGATCCACGCGCCGGGCCGCGACGTCATCGGTATCGACGCCTGTGGTGCTGCGGCGGGAAAGGCGGATATCCCGTTCTACCGCGCTTTGGGCCATACCGCGATCCCGGAACGCGGGCCGCTCGCCGCGTTGACGGTGGCGGGCGCCGTCTCCGGTTGGCAGGAAGCCTTGAAGGTGAGCCAGTCGGAGTGGGATGGCTCGATGGCTCTCGAGCGGCTGCTGGAGGACGCGGCGTTCCTGGCCGAGGACGGCATCGCGGTTACCCGTACCCAGGCGGAGAATACGGCGTCGAAGTTGGCGGAGTTGAAGGGCGCGCCGGGTTTCGCCGAAACCTTCCTGGATGCTGGTGCGCCACCGTGCGAGGGCGCGCTTTTCCGCCAGCCGCGCCTCGCCGAAACACTCCGGAAACTCGGACGAAGCGGCCTCGACGATTTCTATCGAGGCGATCTGGCCCGGACGATTGCCGCCGACCTGACGTGGGTGGGATCGCCGCTCGAACGGGCCGATCTGGAACGGCATAGGGCGCTGCGCGTGTCGCCGCTGACGGCGACGGTCGCCGGGCATCGGCTGTACAACATGCCGCCGCCGACCCAGGGGCTTGCTTCGCTGATCCTGCTTGGCGTATACGCGCGGCTCGGTGTGGCGGACGCGGAAGGCTTCGAATTCGTTCACGGGCTGGTGGAGGCGACCAAACGCGCGTTCCGCGTTCGCGACCGGCATGTGACGGATCCCGCCTATATGGATGTCGATCCGGCCGCTTTTCTGGAAGCGTCGGCGCTCGACGCGATGGCGGCCGATATCGACCCGGCCCGCGCCCTGCCGTGGCCCGAGGCGTCGTCGAAGGGCGATACGGTCTGGCTCGGCGCGATCGACGGCGAGGGCAGGGCCGTGAGTTTCATTCAGAGCATCTATTGGGAATTCGGCTCCGGCACCGTCCTCGACGAGACCGGCATCACCTGGCAGAACCGCGGCGTCAGTTTCAGCCTGGATGGTGCCCACCACAACAGGCTGCGGCCCCATCGCCGGCCGTTCCATACGATCCAGCCCGCGCTGGCGCAGCTCGCCGATGGGCGCGTGATGGTCTACGGCACGATGGGCGGCGAGGGCCAGCCGCAGACCCAGGCGATGCTGTTCGCCAGACATGTCCTCCACGGGCAGGACCTCCAACGGGCGGTCTCCGCCCCGCGCTGGCTGCTCGGTCGGACCTGGGGGGCGGAGTCGACCAATCTGCGGATCGAGAACCGCATCGATCCCGCCGTCGTCGAAGCGTTGCGCAATGCCGGGCACGATGTCGACGTGATCGGTGCCTTCGACGAGGTGATGGGCCATGCCGGCGCGCTGGTCCGCCATCCGGACGGTTCACTGGAAGGCGCCGCCGACCCGCGCGGCGACGGTCAGGTCGCGGCGTTCTAACGCGCCAGCTTCTGCAGCATATCCGCCGTCATGCTTTCCAGGTCGTAGCGCGGCGTCCAGCCCCATTGCGTCCGCGCTACGCTATCGTCCATGAAATTAGGCCAGGAATCGGCAATCGCCTGCCGTACCGGATCGACGTCGTAATCGATGGTGAAATCGGGCAGATGCACCCGGATCGCCGCCGCGATCTCCTCCGGCGTGAAGTTCATCGCCGTGACGTTGAATGAATTGCGGTGGCGAAGCGTTGCAGTGTCGGCCTCCATCAGTTCGATGGCCGCGCGCGTGGCGTCGGGCATGTACATCATGTCCAGGCGCGTGTCCGGCGCTAGGAAGCAGGTGTAGTGGCCGTCGCTCCGCGCCCGATAGAAGATGTCGACGGCGTAGTCCGTCGTGCCGCCGCCGGGCAGGGTGACGTAGGAGATCAGGCCGGGATAGCGCAGCCCACGCGCGTCGAGCCCGAAGCGGTGTGCGTAGTAGTCGCACAGCAATTCGCCGGAGACTTTGGACACACCGTAGATCGTGTTGGGGCGCTGGATCGTGTCCTGCGGCGTGCCGTCCAGCGGCGTGCCGGGGCCGAAGGCGCCGATCGAGCTCGGAAAGAACAGGGCGCAGTTGTGCTGTCTTGCCGCTTCGAGCACCGTGTACAGGCTGCCCATATTGACGTCCCAGGCCGCCTGCGGCTCCGCTTCGCCGGTTGCCGACAGCATCGCCGCCAGATGATAGATCGTCCCGATGTCATACCGGCTGACGAGTTCGTCGAGTTGTGTTGCATCGGTGCTGTCCAGATGCTCGACCGGTCCTGTTTCGGCCTCCGGCAATTTGCGATGATAGGTCGAAACGACGTTGTCCGCGCCATAGCGCTCGCGCAGCGCCGGCACCAGTTCCGATCCGATCTGCCCCTGCGCGCCCGTAACCAGTATCTTCCGCATTCTTGCCGCGGCTCCCTTCAGTCTCCACAATACAATACCGCTCCCGGTTCAGAACGAGGAACAGAAATTCATGACCGAGCCCGTGCTTTCGCTGATCCCGAACGACTATCTCAAATTCGGCATCTTCCTGGCCCCCTTCCAGGGCATGAAGGAGAACCCGACCCAGGCGATGGAGCGGGACATGCTTCTGCTCGAGCATCTCGACAGGCTGGGATATCACGAGGCCTGGATCGGCGAGCACCATTCCGGCGGCATGGAAATTCTCGCCTGCCCGGAGCTGTTCATCGCCGGAGCGGCGGAGCGGACGCGGCATATCAGGCTCGGCACCGGCGTGGTCTCGCTACCCTATCATCACCCCTTCACGGTGGCGGGCCGGGTGACGCAGCTCGACCACATGACCCGGGGCCGCTTCATGTTCGGCGTCGGCCCCGGCGCGCTGACCGGCGACGCCTACCGCATGGGCATCAATCCGGCGGCGCAACGCCGGATGATGAACGAGTCGCTCGACGCTATCATCCGGCTGCTCGACGGCGAAATGGTCAACCTGAAAACAGACTGGTTCCACCTCCAGGACGCGCGCTTGCAGATACCCTCCTTCCAGGTGCCGCGGGTCGAGATGGCGGTCGCCTGCGCGCGCTCGCCGTCGGGCGCGCTGGCGGCGGGGCGGCACGGGCTCGGCATGCTGTCGATCGGCGGCACCAGCGACGACGCACTGGCGGCGCACGCCAATAACTGGCGCATGTGCGAGGAAGCGGCGGCGGAGAACGGCCATACCGTGCAGCGCGAGAAGTGGCGGCTGGTCACCCTGATGCACATCGCCGAGACGCGCGAGAAGGCGCGTGAGAACGTTCAGTTCGGACTTGAGGAATGGGCCAAATATTTCCGTGAGATCGCGACCTTCCCGATCGTGCCGGAGGACATCCACGATCCGTATGAATATCTGACCGAGAACAAGATGGCCTGTATCGGCACGCCGGACGACGCCATCGAATATATCGAGACGCTGCTGCAGGGCGCGGGCGGCTTCGGCGCGCTGATGCAGCTGGCGCACAACTGGGCCGACTGGGAGGGCACCAAGCGAAGCTACGAATTACTCGCCCGCTACGTCTTCCCGCACTTCCAGCACAGCAACCGGCTGCGCGACATCAGCTACGAATACAGCCACAAGAACCGTGACGCCTTCGTCGGCGAGGCCGCCCAGGCGGTGCAGACGGAAATCGACAATTACCAGGCCCGCAAAAAGGGGGAGGCGGCAGAGTAGTTTCGAGTTTACCGCGCGTAATCGTTCATCCCGGCGCGTTCGAGCTGGCGCAGCAGCATCGGCCATTCCCGGCCGACCTCGATGAAGCCGCCCTTGTCGTACATCTTGAGTCCGATTTCGATCGACTTCTTCTGCGTCGCTTCGGAGATCGCTTGCAGTTCGCTGCCGCCGGTCATGGCGTCGATCTGGTGCCGGCAGGCGGTTTCGATGCGGTAGATCCAGACGAAGGCCTCGCCGACCGTCTCGCCGACCGACAGCAGGCCGTGATTGCGCAGGATGAGGATCTTCTTGCCCTCGATATCCTTCACGATGCGCGGCTGTTCGTCCGCGTCGATCGCCGGGCCCTCGAAATCGTGGTAGCCGATCCAGCCCATCACCGTCAGCGCCTTCTGGCTTGACGGCAGCAGCCCGTGCTTCTGCATCGCCACCGCCGTGCCGTAGCGGCTGTGGGTGTGCATCACGCAGTGCCGCTCGTCGCCGGACATGTGAATCGCGCCGTGGATGACGAAGCCGGCCGGGTTCATCGGATAGTCGCTGTCCCCGAGCAGATTGCCGTCGCAATCGACCTTGATCAGCGAGGACGCCGTGATTTCCTCGAAGAACATGCCAAAGGGATTGAGCAGGAAATGGTCTTTCGTGCCCGGCACGCGCAGCGAGAAATGCGTGTTGTTGAGGTCGGTCCAGCCGTATAGCGCGGCCAGTCGGTAGGCGGCGGCGAGGTCGCAGCGCGCGGCCCACTCCGCCTCGGCCATGCCGGCGGGTGCGTCGGTCGATTGCGTGGCGATGCCGACGACGGCGCTCATGGTCTCTGCTCCCTTCGAATTGCGAGAAAAGGATAGTGCAGGCCGGTGTCGCGTGTCGATTCGGGCCCGTCACCACCTCACCCGTGTCCCGGACAAGGCGCGTTGCGCCGCCGATCCGGGAACCAGGACGCGCCGTCGCTCGCCGCAGGGCTGGACCTCGGCTCAGGGGCCGGGGAGTCAACTTAGTGTATATCCCTAGCGTGGCGCGCATCGGAGCCGGCCCTTATGATACCGCCGGTTTTCCGAGGAGAACGGACATGCTCGATTTCTATTTCTGGCCGACACCGAACGGGTGGAAGGTGTCCATCATGCTGGAGGAGTGCGGACTGGACTACAATCTGATCCCGGTCGATATCGGCAAGGGCGACCAGTTCAAGCCCGAGTTCATGGAAATCAGCCCGAACAACCGCATGCCGGCGATCGTCGACCACGATGTCGAGGGCGATCCGGTCGCGGTCTTCGAGTCCGGTGCGATCATGTACTATTTGGCGGAGCGGACCGGCAAGTTCGTGCCGGACGACTGGCGCGGCCGCAAGGAGGTCCTGGAATGGCTGTTCTGGCAGGTCGGCAATCAGGGACCGATGGCCGGGCAGCTGAGCCACTTCGTGAATTACGCCGACGGCGGCATCGAGTACGGCAAGAACCGCTACGGCAACGAGTACAACCGCTGCCTCGGCGTTCTGGAGAAACGGCTGGAAGGCCGCGAGTACATCGTCGGCGACTATTCCATCGTCGACATGATCTGCTGGCCCTGGGTGCTGATCGCCAAGCCGCTCGGCCAGCCGCTCGACGACTTCCCGAACGTCTCGCGCTGGCGCAACGCGATCAAGGAACGCCCCGCGGTGCAGCGCGGCGTCGATGTCGGCAAGGAATTCCGCCGCAGCGGTCCGCCGAGCGACGAGGAACGCAAGGTGATGTTCAACCAGACGGCGCGGACGGCGGGGTCGCCGGGTGGCGCGATGCGCGAGACGGAACCGCAGGAGACGCCGTCGGATTAGAGTCGGTAGCAGTGCTCCGAACACACGTCCCGTCGTCCTCGGGCTTGACCCGAGGACCCATGCCGATGCTGTGTGACGCCGGCAAACGACCGCAGGTGGCAATGAAGCGACTGAATATATTATCGTCCCGCTCTTGCTGATTGGGTCCTCGGGTCAAGCCCGAGGACGACACCTTGGGGTCGGTGTTAGGGATAACACCGAGGCGCGTTCCTCGTCAGTTCAGCTTTACCTTCTCCGCTTCGATGAATTCGTCGATCTCCGCGTCGGTCATCGCACCGCGGAACATCTCTGCGCGCATGCGGACGCGCTGCGCGCTGACCGCGACGATGGCGTCGGTCATGACCTGCAGGTCGGCGTCGGTTTCGATGTGCCGGACCGCTTCCCCGGCCTGGACCTGATAATGGTCCTCCTCGTCCTCATGGATCGTCTGCATGGCCCTTGCGGTCATTTCGTTGACCGTGCTGCCCGACAGCTTCGCGCCTTCGCGGAACAGCCGCGCGCCGCCGCCTTCGGTAAAGCCGACCGCCGCCTTCAGCAGCGGGTCGTCCCGTTCGACGTAGCCGCGCCGCAAATCGCCGAGCTTTTTCTCTTCCGATAGCTGCACCGTGTCCTCCGGCGAGATCGCGCGGCCCATCAGGTGCTCGAAGATGTCCGCCAGCACGACGTAGTGGTTGAACTCCTCGGTCAGCTGCGTCAGCAGGAAGTGGTAGTCGTGCCGGTCGATTTCCTTGTCGACCTTGGGGTACATGTCGACCAGATTGGCCAGCTCCCGGTGCAGCCCGTTGAAGTAGCCGTCGACCGGATTCAGTTCCTTCCACAGCTGGGCCCGCAGGTAGAAGATATGGTCCTCGTCCGTCGCCTTGGCGAAGAAACGTTTCGCGATCTCGCCCTCCGCTTCCCAGTAGGGCCACGCCGCGTCGGCCAGCGCTTTTTCGATGTCGGTCATCGCAATTCCTTTCCGGGCCAGTCTACGAAGCTTGCCCTTTCGAGGCCAGATGGACCGTTGAGGGCCGATCGCCTAGTGTGATGATTCTGAAGGTCGTCGCATTGAAAGCGACGAAATTTAGGATCTGAATCACATTAGATTCAAATAGTTGGTGTGCTGATTCACGTAAAATTCAATCCTTTGAATTTCACGATCAGGACACTAGGATGCCGCCGCTTCAAAGGGAGGGAGACTCGTTGGAATTCGACAATTCTTTCACCGTGCCGCTGGCGCCGGACGAGACCTGGGTGTTGCTGCGCGATATCGAGCGGATCGCGCCCTGCATGCCCGGTGCGACCCTGACGGAGACCGTCGACGCGGACACCTACAAGGGCGAGGTGTCGGTGCGGCTCGGACCGGTCTCGCTGACCTTCAAGGGGCAGGCGCATTTCGAGGCGATCGACGATGCGGCGCGCACGGCGCGGGTCAAGGCCGACGGTAGGGACGCCAAGGGCCGCGGCGGCGCGAACGCCACCGTCGATTTCTCGGTCGAGCCCGGCGAGGAAGGTTCTACCGTCCAGATACATACAAACCTGAAGCTTTCCGGGCCGGTCGCGCAATACGGCCGTGGCGTCGGCATGGTGCAGGATCTGGCGTCGCAACTGATCGGCCAGTTCGCGGAGTCGCTGAAAGCGGAATTGGCGCTAAACCCGGCCGACGCCGACGCCGATCCGGCATCCGTCGAAACGCCGGCGGCGAAGCCGATCTCCGGCTTTTCGTTGATGTTCAAGGTACTGTGGAACGCCGTCCTGCGGCTGTTCGGGAAACGCGCCGCCTAACAAGCCTCACGCGCGGCCCGCCGCGCGGACATACCGAGGCCGGCTGCGTTCGCCGAACTCTCTATATCAGCGAAAGCCTGGTTGGCGAACCGGTTGGCCGGGTGGGTGCGGAAACGGTGCACTTTGAACCTGAGAACGAATCTTGGAATTCCTAAATTCCAGCCGCCGCCGCGATATAGGTGTCGGTCTCCAGATCGTCGTCGACCGCACCGGTCAGATCGGCGATACGGGCGATGCCGCGGCGGTCGCACCATTCCTCCAGATCCTCGAGGATCGAGACCATCGCGGTGGGATTGCGGAACGAGGCGTAGCCGACCTGCACCGCGCTGGCGCCGGCCAGCATGTATTCGACGACGTCCTCCGCCTTGACGATGCCGCCGCAGCCGATGATCGGGATCGAGACCGCTTTGCCGATCTGATAGACCATCCGCATGATGATAGGCTTGACCGCCGGGCCCGACATGCCGCCGGTCTTGAAGCCGAGCGACGGCCGGAAGCTGTCGGTGTCGATGCGCATCGACAGGATCGTGTTGGCGACGGTCAGCGCGTCGGCGCCCGCTTCTTCCGCAGCGCGGGCGATGCTGACCACGTCGCCGGCGTTGGGCGACAGTTTGACGAATAACGGCAGGTCGGTTGCCGCGCGGATGCCGCGAACGGTGCTCGCCGTATGTTCGGCCTGCAGGGCGAAGTTGCCGCCGTTCGGGTCGCGTGTCGGGCAGGAGATGTTGATCTCCAGCGCCTGCACGCCGGGCACCGTGCAGTCGCGCGCCATCGCCGCGAAATCCTCTTCCGTCGTCGAGGTGATGCTGACGATCGTCGGAGGACTGTATTGCGTGTACTGCGGCAGCAGTTCGGTCAAGAAGTAGTCGAGCCCTTTGCCGGGCAAGCCGATGCAGTTGATCATGCCGCATTCGACCTCGGCGACGCGCGGCGGCGGGTTGCCGTCGCGCAATTCGCGGCTGACGGTCTTGGTCAGGGTCGCGCCCAGCCGGTTGATATCGATGATCTGCGCCATCTCGGGCGAGAAGGTGCCGGAGCCCGGCATCACCGGGTTGGGCATCTCGAAGCTGCCGAGTTTGACCGAAAGATCTACCATCCCATCGCCTCCTGCATGTCGAAGACGGGCCCGTCGATGCAGACCCGCTTGAGTGTCTTGACGCCATCGATCTCGAAGGTGCGGACGCAGACGTAGCAGGGGCCGAGGCCGCAAGCCATGATCTGCTCCATCGCCACCTGGCCCGGAATACCGTGCTTGGCGCCGAGCCGTTTCATCAGCATGAACAGCCGGTTCGAGCCGCAGGTGTAGAAGGCGTCCGCGCGGCCCTGCGCGATGCGGTCTTCTATGATCGCCTCGACATTGCCGAGGTCGCTGCTGCCGTCTGTATCGGTGACCGTGACGATTTCCGCGCCCGCTTTCTCGAACAAGTCGCCGGACATCGCCAGTTCCGGGCTGCGCGCGCTCAGGATCACCGTCGCGCCGACGCCGTTCTCCGCGATCATCTGCGAGATCGGCGCCAGGGTCGCGAGGCCGACGCCGCGGCCCAGCACCACGACGTTCTTACAGTCCGGCGCCATGGAGAAGCCGGTGCCGAGCGGGCCGACGATGTTGAACTGGTCGCCGGGCTTCAGCATCGCCGTGCCCTTGGTGCCGCGGCCCACGATCTTATAGAGGAACTCCAGCCGTTGCCGTTCCGGGTCGACGACATAGATGCTTTGCGGCCGGCGCAGCCAAAGATCGCCCTCATCGGGCGAAGGGCAAAGCCAGTGGAAGAACTGGCCGGGCTTGGCGGTCAATGCCTTGGGCGTGGCGGTGACGACGAGATGCTTATACTCGTCATTGATCCAGTCGTTCGACAGGACGGTCGTCACGGTTTCCTCGGCCGACGCGGCGGGCGCCCGGTCGACGAATTTGTCGTCTCCGACCACATGGGGTTTCGTGGAGAAGACGGCAGTCTGCGTTTCGGTCATGCGGAATCCAGAATGGCGGTTTGTTCAAAAACAGATAATAGTACCAAAAATATTACAAATCCAGTTCAATTGCTGTGTCTGGCGATCAAATCGCGCATGAATTCGCCCGCGGCGGCGCCCTTCAGGGCGCGGCGCCACATATCCGCGACGGTCTTCTCATGCAGGCTGAGCGCTTCCGGCGCCGAGGTAATCATTGCGACTCCGACCCGGACATTGGGCTGCGCACCGAGCCGGAAAGGGCTGACGGTCAGCATCTTGCGGTCCGGCTGGCGGAAGATCTGGAATCCGGTATGGGGCAGGGTATCGGGCACGATACCGATCTGCACGCCGATCGGTTCGTCCTCCATCATCCCGGCGAGATGCCAGGCCTCGGCCATCGCCAGGGTGCGGCGTTTCTCGCGTTCCGCGTCGCTCAAATCGAGCCGCCCGACGAGACCGTTGCGCAGAAACCCGTCCATCTCGGCCGCCGACAGCAGGTTGACCACGCCCGGCTGGCGCTCGCGGAAGGTCGCCTTTCGCGCGCTCAATACTTTCATGATGTCGCTGGCCTGATCCAGCGCCGCGCCGCGTTCGGGCAGATCGTCGGGGATGTTCTCGCGCAATATCTTGGCCAAGGTTTCGTCGAACGCGTCGGACGCGAGCAGGTAGGAGATCGGTCCGGCGAGCACGACGATATGCTCCGACGTTTCCTCGATCTGGCGAATGCGCTCGAAATAGCTGACCGCCGAGGCGACATATTCCATGCCGACGCCCAGCAGGGTCGGGATCGAGACGTCCAGCAGCTCGGCGAGCTTTTCCAAGGTGTCGATCTTGGCCAGTTCGCCCTTTTCGAACCGGTAGAGGGCCGTGCGCGAGATGCCGATCCGCTTGGCGATCTCGTCGGCGCTCAAGCCCGAGCCGAGCCGGAAGGCGCGCAGCCGGTTGCCGATGTCGTCGAACCGGATCGCCATCAGCCGATTGCCGCGACGATTTCCGCGGGACTCAACGGCGTCTTGGTCAAGCGGACGCCGAATGGCCCCAGCGCGTCCTCGATCGCCGAGACGATCGCGGCGGGACCGGGGAACACGCCGCACTCGCCGACACCCTTGACGCCGAGCGGGTTCAGGGTCGTCGGCGACGCGTGATGAATGACGTCGATGCGCGGCACTTCCGGCGCGGTAATCAGCAGATAGTCGGCCAGGTTGGTCGTTTGCGGCTGGCCGTATTCGTCGAAGCCCATCCATTCGAACAGCGCGTTGCCGATCCCATGCGCGGCGGCGCCGACGATTTGGCCGTCGGCGATTTGCGGATGAATGACGGCGCCGCAATCATGCGCCAGGACGAAATTGACGATCGCGACATGGCCGGTCTCGGGATCGACCTCGACCTCAACGGCGGCCGACCCGTTGGCGTAGGTCAAATCGTCGATGACGACATGTTCCGTCGCCTCGAGGCCCGGTTCGACCCCGCCCGGCAGATTGTAGCCCGGCTCGCCGGCGACGGATCGCGCGACTTCGCCCAGGCCGACCGCTATATCGGCGACGCCCCTGACGCGGATTTCGCTGCCGACAATCTCCAGATCGGCCTCCGAGGCTTCCAACAGGTGCGCGGCGATGCGCAACGCCTTTTCGCGGACCTTGACTGCCGCGACATGCGCGGAGGAGCCGGCGGTGACCGCCTGACGGCTGTTGAATCCGCCGATGCCGAGAGTCGTTGCCGCGCTGTCACCGGCGGTAACCTTGACATTCGACATATTCCCGCCGAGTTGCGCCGCGACGATCTGCGCCATCATCGTGGCGGTGCCTTGCCCCATCGCGGTGGCGCCCGTTGCGACCTGGATGGTCCCCGACGGCGCGATCCGCACGGTGGCGGTTTCGAACGGTCCGCGCGCGGTGCCCTTGACAAAATTCGCCATGCCGATGCCGAGATAGCGGCCTTCCGCGCGCGCTGCCCGTTGCCGGGCCGGGAAACCGTCCCAGCCGGCGCGCGTCAGCACGTCCGCCTGGCATTTCGGGTAGTCGCCGCTGTCGAGAACGACCGGTCTGCCGCCGCGGTTCTGCAGCGGCTTCGTCTTCGGCATATCCTCGCCTGCGACCAGGTTGCGCCGCCTGATCTCGGCGCGGTCGAGGCCGAGCGCCTGGGCGGCCCGGTCGAGCAGCCGCTCCATCACGAAGACGCTCTGCGGCTGTCCGGCCCCGCGCACCGGCGTCACCGGCACCTTGTTTGTCAGGGCCAGCTTCACGTTCATCGCGTAGGCCGGGACCTCGTAGGGCAGGGTGACGGTGATCGCCGATTCGTAGGGCAGATTGACGCCGCGCGCGGTGTAGGCGCCATGATCGTGGATCAGCGACCCCCGCAGTCCGAGAATCCTGCCGTCATCATCGACGGCGATCTCCGCGTCCCAGAACTGGTCGCGCTCCTGTGTCGTGCCGATGAAATGTTCGCGCCGGTCCTCGATCCACTTGACCCGGCGGCGCAGGATCAGCGCCGCGGCGGCGATGACGATGTCTTCGGGATAGAAAACCAGTTTGGGGTCGAAGCCGCCGCCGAGATCGGGCGCCACCACCCGGACGCTCCGTTCGTCCCGGCCCAGCATGTCGCAGAGCAGTTGCCGTGCCATATGCGGCGTTTGGGTCGAGCTCCACAGGGTCAGCAGGTCGTCGAGCGGGTCGTAGGCGGCGACGTTGCCGCGGCATTCGATGGAATGGCTTCCGCCGCGATGCTGATGGAAGGTCTCGTGGAAAGTACGTGGCGCATTGGCAAAGGCCGCGCCGGTATCGCCGAAGCCCATGTCGAACTCGGCCAGAAGATTGTGTTCGGCGCCGTCATGCACCGGTGCGGCGCCTTCGGCCAGCGCGTCGCGCGCGTCGGCCACGGACGGCAGCGGGTCATAGTCGACATCGACCAGCGCCGCCGCGTCTTCCGCGATATAGCGGTCTTCGGCGACGACCAGCGCGATGGGTTCGCCGACATGCACGGTCTCGGTACCGGCCAGCGCGATGCGGTTGCGGTCCTGCCGGTAGCTCGGGCTCGGCAGACCGGCGACCAATCGATCTGTCTTCAGAAGCGGCTGCAGATCGTCCAGGGACAGGACCGCATGGACGCCGGGGATCTCCAGCGCCACGCTTTTGTCGATACCGTTGATCTTGGCGTGAGCGTGGGCGCTGCGCACAAAGGCGCCTTCCATCATGCCTGGCAGTGAAATGTCGTCGACGAAGCGCGCTTCGCCGCGCAGCAGCGTCTCGTCCTCAAGCCGCGGGACGCTGACCCCGTATACTTTGTCGTCCAAAGTACGCCCTTTCGAATGCCTATAGAAGCATTAGAGGCGGCGGCTGTTCGTTAATCAATAAAAATCCCAAAAATATAACAACGGAATCGGTTTGATGGCGATCTGCGAAGAATTATCGAAAACAGCAGCGTCTTTGCAGCCATCCAAATAATTCAGCGGGGCGAAGCAGTGACACCTGATGCCAAGCTAAACGCGACTTCCTCTTCCGCAGGGACCTGGACAGACGGAATCCTGCCGGTTTCTGGAAAGGGAGCGATATCGCCCATCACGGGCGGAATCTGTTGGGAACAACAAAAGTGTTAACGGTGAGTCCCACAACTGCCAAAATCACGTCCGCTTATAGTCAATCTACGATCGCTTTTATCCAGCTTCAGAAGTGCTGGCTGGTTACGAGTTTGGTCGCTATTGACCCATTTGCGACGTAGCGAACATGAAAACGGCAACCTCGAGGAACCACCGCTTTTGTTTCTCCGTATCCCTGCCTTTAATTTCAGGCAGGCTTGCGACGCCGTGCAAGCACCAACCCGGCGAGGCCGAAGCCAAACAGCGCTAGCGTGCCGGGTTCGGGAACAGAACCGCTTATACCGGGCGTGAATGTGAAATCATCGAATAAGGCGCCATCGACATCGGTTGTCATAGTGACCTTGCGGATCGCACCAATTGAAGACAACCCTACCAACGTCCCCAATGTCGGGTCTGCGCTGGCGGCCGTCGAATTCACAGTTGTTGTACCTAGAGAATTGTCGGATATATCAAATGCCTCTATAGAGACAAGGAGCGAACCAACCTCTGTATCGAAGAATATCGCAGAGATTGCTGTTACATCGGCCGCGAATGTCGCCGTGACCGTGAGGCTGGCGGGCGCTCCATCGTCAATCACACCACTGTTTGGCGAACTCGAAAAGAAGGGGGTCCCATCTACCACAATAAGATCAGAAAAGGTTACACCCAGCCCAGCGAACTGGTTCGTTACCGCTACGGAGCCCGCCGACGTGTCGAGGGCATTAAAGCCGATGACAGTGGCCTTAGCTGAAGTGGTCAGAAATACCAGTCCAAGAATACCGGCTGCTGCCAGTGAAAATGAACAGATTGCGGATAGCTTTCTATTGGGCTGCATCGACCCCTCCAACTAAATGATCGTCTGAACTTTGATTACCGCAAGAAACGTGCCAAATTCGAAGTATTACATGATTCCATAATCTTAACGTAAATTCTCATATCGCTGTTGTGCGCATGTGTAAAGAATTCCGTCGCTAAAGTAGCGCTAAACGCGTGCCATTCAATTTTATTCCAAATTTGTTTCCTTTAAATCAATTGGTTACCGTTTATTTTGTGCCATTTTATGCTTGCCAATATTGCGTAAAGAAATCCGACATCCCCGGTGTGTCACATGACCATCGATTTCCTCGATGAACCCTGGGCGGATTTCGATGTCTTGCTTGCCGAGGCTCGCGGCAGATGCGCGATGACGCGAGCGTTGGCATGTCGCTTTATGGCTACAGGCGGCTGTCGCGCCGATCCCAATCGACTTCCGCAGATCCCCCAACAACCGACATGCGTGCGACAATCTCGGCTTTCAGCAGTTTTACGTCCGAGTTTTCCCAGGTTTAGATGTGCCGGAGGCATCGCCGCCAGGACCAGGTATGCCCCCAAGTCGACGTGGCAAGCGTTCTGTATCGGCGGGTGATAAAGTAATCACGTTTGTTGAATTGCGCCGTGATGCAGCCAGGCGATGTCTTCGACCGGCAACAAGTCGCTCATGCGTTCGTCGTACAAGGCCAAGTCTTCGGTGCTCAGGGTATCGCGCCATTGGCCGCCGGTACCCTTGTTGAAGAATTGTTCGTTGCTCTTCCACATGTCAGCCTTGGCGTCGGGTGCGAATTGGGCGGCGTTCTTACGCATGTTTTGAAAATCGGTGATGCGGGACATTTGCGCGATATCGTCTTGGGTGACTTCGATCCCGAGCACGCCGGCCAGCCCGGCAATTGCGGCGGGCAGATCCCGTTTCATGTCCGAATAATGGAAATAGTGAAGGTTCGCCAAATGGCTGAACCGTTTGAAGCTCTTGAAGTGAACGATGAACCGCTCCAGTGAGCCGCTGGCAGGGCCACCATTGCCGGCCGGCGCTTGCACCCATTCCTTGAATGGCGCGGATATATCGTCCTCCGGACTGATCGAAAAATCGTTGAGTGTGACATTGTCCTTATGATTGAGCGCGGAAAAGTACACATCGCGCGGATCGCGGTACACGGTCACGAATGTCCTTTGGGAACTGTAAGGAATGCCATCCAGGGCCGTATGGGTCTTAAGGAGACGGCGATGATCCTGCGCTTCGATCAACGCATTTATCACCTCGACAACAGGCTCGAAGGTGGCATCGTACCAGGGCGAGATGTCGGAGGGCCTAATGTCGAATTCACGCCAGCCGAACAGCAACAGGCAGCACAAGGTCTGGGTCCAAGTGGTGCCGGCCTTGGGGGGCGTACAGAGAAAAATATCGGTGTCACGGCCCGCAAAATGATCCCACCGCGCGGAATCGGAAACATTGGTAAAATAATGGGTCTCTCGACGAGGCAATTCCTCGGTCATTCCTCTCCTCCCTTATCAACAACACCAGCAGACGCAATTGCCGCCAGCCTGCGTTGAGTGCCCTCCACCCTGCAGGAAGTGTAGCGGTGCTTGTTCGGTAAATCTATGCGCGGCGGCGATACGCTCAATTTGGAGGAAGCTAATACGCTGCTACACGAACTTTTAAAGGTCGGGTGCTCTAAAAATGCTGCAGTGCAAGAGTCTGTTCGTGGCTAGGAGCTGCTGTCGCGACGTTTCGATTTGGCTTCCGCTGCTCCCTCAAACACCGACATCGGCCCGTAGATGTCGGTTTTCCGGCGTTTTTCGTCCGATCCTCCCAACGCCAAAGGCCGTATGACTCTCATATGGTCGCCGGAGGCCCTACACGAAGCGGACACGAAACCTCATTCGCACGCTGTTTTAAGGCACCAAGACCGGACGGATACGAAGCAACTGCAATATCTACAAGTTCAAGACCGACGGGACGAATAGCTCTTCCGGCGCCAGCTTGCGGTCCGTCATTCCCTGCTCGAAGGCGTATCGTGTCATTGCCTCGATTTCCTTCGCGTTGTCCGCCATGCCGTAGGGCCAGAAATCGTCGCCCATCAGTTCCCGCGCCTTAGCGAACTCATCGACCGGCCAGGGCAGGGTGGTGTGCAAATGGCCGACTTCGCCAAGACGCTCGTAGCAAATCGCCTTGGCCTCCAGATAGGCGCGGTAGACATGCGTCGGCAACCAGGGGTGCTGCTCGACGAGGCTGCGCCGGATGGCGACCAGATGCATGATCGGAAACATGCCGGTCTTGGCGAAATAGGCCTCCTCGTTGGCGCGGTAGTTCGGGAACAGCCGCACGACCTTGTCGTTCGTCTCCAGGCAGGAAGGGGCCCGGGCCGACATCATGCCGTCCAATTCGCCGCCGTCGAGCATACCGTTCAGGGTCGCGTCGCCCGGGATCGGTTGCAGATCGATCGACGGCGGCAGCTCGATCGCAATCCGCGGCTTGGTCAGAGGCACTTCCTGGCCGCCGTTGCGCCAATGGATGTCGCTAGCCGCGACGCCGTACTCGTCCTGCAGGATACCGCGAATCCAGAGCGCCGCCGTCATCGGGTATTCCGGCACGCCGATCGTCTTGCCCTGCAAATCTTCGGGCCGGTCGATCCCCTTGTCGGTACGGATGTAGATACCGGAATGGCGGAACATGCGCGAGACGAAGGCCGGTACCGCAACATACGGGTTCTCGCCGCGCGAGGTGAGGGTCATGTAGTTGGACATCGACAATTCGGTGACGTCGAATTCCTGATGGCTCAAGGCGCGTGTAAACGCCTCTTCCGGCGTCATCGGGTGCGCTATGACCTCGCAGCCTGCAATGGGGACGCTGCCGTCGAAAATCGCGCGGGTCCGGTCGTAGGCGACCCCCGCCAGGCTGACTGTCAGTTTAGCCATCTTCGGCCGCTAGGCCGCTTTGCCGCGGTCGATCGCCGCCTGCATCAGCTCCAGCCGGTCGTTGCCGAAATACATGTCGGACTTGTCCAGGAAGAAGGTCGGCGAGCCGAAACCGCCACGCTCGATGATCTCGTCGGTGGTCTCGAACAGCTTGCGCTTGATCCGGTCGTCGCCGATCTGCGCGAAGAAATTGTCGGCGTCCATGCCGACGCCGCCGACGATTTCGCGCAGCACGTCTTCCTGCGACAAATCCTTGTCGTGGCACCAATAGGCCTCGAAACAGGCGCGCGAATAGGCGGAAATTGTGCCTTCCTCTATCGCGACGAATGCGCCGCGCAGGGCCTTGACGCTATTCAGGGGGAAGATGCTGGGCTTGATCATCTTGATCCCCTGGAAGCGCGCCCAATCGGCCATGTCCTTTTGATAGTAGGCGTCTTTCGGCGGCACTGGGTTTTCGCGGCGCAGATAGACGCTGGGGTTGACCTTGTTGAAGACGCCGCCGACGAGGAACGGCTTCCAGACCAGCTCCGCATCGTTTTTTGCGCAGAAATTCTCGACCCGGTCGAAGGCGTAGAAGGTCCAGGGGCTGGAATAGTCGAAGAAGAACTCGATGGTGGCCATGTCTATGATTCCCTGTGGATGTGAGTTGCGGCGATTATAGACGCTTTGCCCATGCGTCCAACCGGGGCAGCACCGCATCGGCCTGTTCGGAGTCCATGCTGAGGACGATCCGTTCGATTCCGGCGTCCTCGTAGGCCGCCCATTCATCCGGATCATGCTCCACACCGAAGGCCGAGATCGGCACGGAACGGTCCGCCGCTTTTTCCATCTCGCGGAACTCCGGCAGCCGGTCGAGCAGCTTGTAGGTCGGCCGATGCGCGTGCGGCAGCCAGCCGTCGCCATATTCGAGCGCGCGCCGCGCCGCCCAGGGGATGCCGCCGCCGACGATGACCGGCGGGTGCGGGTTCTGGACCGGCTTGGGCCAGGTCATCATCGGATCGAAATCGACGAACTCGCCGTGATATTCCGGTTTCGTTTCGGTCCAGATACTTTGCATCGCGGCGATCTGTTCGCCCATCTTCGCATTGCGCGTCTTGAAGGCAGTACCGTGATTTTTCATCTCGTCCGCATTCCAGCCCGAACCGATTCCGAACAGGAAGCGGCCGTTCGAGATCTGGTCGATCGAGGAAACCGATTTGGCCGTCTGGATCGTGTCGCGCTGCGGGACGAGGCAGATGCCGGTCGCGATCTTCAATTTCGTGGTGACGGCCGCCGCCGCGCCCATCACCACGAAAGGATCCATTACGTCGTAATATTTCTTCGGCAGCTCGCCGCCTCTCGGGTAGTCGGAGTCGCGCGAAAGCGGAATATGGCTGTGCTCCGGGAACCAGTAGGACTCAAAGCCGCGCTCCTCCAACGCCACTGCCAGTTCGGCCGGCGGCATGGAGTAATCGGTGGCGAACATGGCGATGCCGACATGCATGATGATTGTCTCCCCTTGAAATGCTTCCCGTACTGAAGCGTGTTGTCCGCTATCGCGTCAATCGATAACGTGCCGACGCAGCAAGCAAATAGGGGAGGCCGCGCTGTGATCGTCGACGTCCACGCGCATTTCGTTCCGCAGAAGATGCTCGACGCGTTGGCGAGCGGCCGGGCGACATTTCCGAATGTGGAACTCCTGCACGAAGGCGATACCTTCAAACTCGGTTTCGCCGGCGGCCCGCTGACCCGGCCGGTCAACCCGAAGCTGCGCGAGGCGGAAGGCCGGCATGCCTGGATGACCGAGAACAAGATCGATATGCAGGTCACGGGCGGTTGGCTCGACGCGTTCGGCTACGAATTGCCGCCGGAGGAAGGCGCGGCCTGGAGCCGATTCCTGAACGAGCATCTCAAGGAGGAGACCGACGCCAACCCGTTCCTGGCGCCGCTTGGCAGCGTGCCGTTGCAAGACGGCAAACTGGCGGCGGAAGTACTGCGCGAGCTGATCGAGGCGGGACACAAGGGTGCGATGATCGGCACGCAGCCGCATGGCGGTTCCGGCAATCTCGACGACCCGATGCTCGATCCGTTCTGGGCGGCGGCGTCGGAACTCGAAGCGGTCCTCTACATTCACCCGATGTTCGGCTGCGGCGACCCGCGCCTGGCGGATTTCGCCATGATCAATGCGGTCGGGCGCGGGCTGGATACGACGACCGCGGTGGCGCGCCTGCTGTTCTCCGGTCATTTCCTGAAGTATCCGGGTATGAAGGTGGTGCTGTCGCATGGCGGCGGTGCCCTGCCCTTCATGCTGGGGCGGTTGCGGCACAACGCGGCCATCCATCTGGGCCAGTTCGCCGACCCGGTTGAAGGGTTCAAGCGGCTCTATCACGACACGGTGCTGCTCGATCCCGATGCGCTGAAATTCGTCTGCGGCAAGACCGGCGCGGGGCAGCTGATGATGGGCTCCGACTATCCGTTTCCGATCGGCGATATGGCGCCTTGCGACATTGTGCGTGACGCGGCTTTCAGCGAAATCGACACCAGTGCTATCCTCGGCGGCACGGCGGCGAAGCTGTTTCAACTGAACGGTGGATGCGATGGCCATCACGGATGAACACGCGGTAGATCCCTTCAGCGACCGGCGCGAGGCGGCGGTTCCATTCGAGCCTGTAACCGATCCGGCGGGCTGGCTCGCGGACGATATGGCCGACAGCGAGGATTGGCTGTACCAATTCGATGATACGGAGATCGCCGAACTGTTGGCGGCGATCGCGCCGTTCGACCGGGACGATGTCGATCTTATGTCCGTCGGCGCTGATGATTTCCACCTACCGGCTCTCGGCAAAAAGCTCTCTGAGGTGCGCCAGGATCTGCTCTACGGGTGTGGGTTCGTCCTGTTCCGCGGGCTTCCGATTGAAGATATCGGCAAGCGCGGCTCCGCAATTGCGTTCTGGGCGGTGAGCCGGCATCTCGGCGACGGTGTCTTTTCCCAGAACAAGCGCGGTCATGTGCTGGGACACGTCACGGATCTTGGCGAAAGCAGGTCGAACACGAGCCAGCGCGGCCCCTATTCGCGCGAGGAGATCCCGTTTCATGTCGATTGCTGCGACATCGTCGGATTGCTGTGTCTGGAGACCTCCGTCTCGGGTGGCGAGAGCAGCATCGTCAGCTCGGTAGCGTTGCATAACGAGATGCTGAAACGGCGACCCGATCTGGTGCGGGTGTTGGCGGAGCCCTACTATCGAGACCGGCGTGACGAGGTGCCGCCCGGTATGGCGCCCTATTACAAGATTCCGATATTTAGCTATTACCAGGGCTATTTCAGCGCCAACGTCGAACCGACCTATATCGGTTCGGCCCACCGTTTTCCGGAATGCGGTGAAATGACCCCGGCGCAGAAAGAGGCGTTGGAATTCTCGCAGGCCTTGGCCCGCGAAATGCGTTTCGACCAGGGCTTCAGCCGCGGCGACATGCAGTTCGTCAACAACCATGTCATTTTCCACACGCGGCGGGGCTACGTGGATCACGCCGCCCCGGACCGCAAGCGACACCTGCTGCGAGTGTGGTTGAAGGCGCTGGACGGCAGGCCGCTGCCGGACGCCTTCTATGAACGCCACGGCTCCCGCGCGACGATCGATCGCCCTGGCGGAATCGTCGGACCCGACACGGTTCTCAACGCGCCGATATATCGCGAATAGCCAACGGCGTAGCCTCGCAGCATTATTGGTCGAGAAGGTTGCGAGCGCCTGGTTGCAACGTTAATCGCGTGGTCACGGCGCACCGCACCGATAGCGATAGATTCAATGCTAAAACGGCCTATATTGAGCCAGCGTGCGTCGGCATTTTGATATTATTTTGACAAACTCCATGAATGGCCGGGTCGTTTCACCATGAAGAATATACTTGTCATTGGTGCGCCCTCCTGGGGAGTCGCATTTCCCTACTACTCGATTGCCGTTGTCGCGGAAGTTGCGCGCGCGGCCGGCTGGAACGCCGACGTCAGAGACTTGAATATCGAGTTCTATAACCACATTCCCGCTGAGGAACGGAAGTACTGGGAGGTCGTGCATCTGGGCGACTGGAGAAATGACGGTTTCACTTTCAAACTGTTTGATCGGTACTCGGAATTTTTCTCCGATATTGTCGCAAAAATTATTGCCGAAAAAGACTATTCCCTAATCGCGTTCTCCGTGAACGATTGGACGAGAGGGTTTTGTTTAAAGGTTTCGCAAATGATAAAAGTGGCTGCCCCTAACGTGCCGGTGTTGTTCGGCGGCGTCTCCTGTTATCCACGCGAATTTGGCACGAAGCTATTACTGGAGCCGATAGGCG
>CAYLTU010000022.1:0-33330 GCA_964386465.1 uncultured Rhodospirillaceae bacterium | reverse complement strand
TCCTCTGTGACGGCCTCTCCTATCAGATGAGGGAGTTTTCGGGGCTCAGGTCACGGACGCAGCGGCGCGACGCCCCGCTGGACCTCGACGATGGCGGTTTCAACGACGAGATCGTCGCCCGCATCGCCTCCCACTTCGGCAACATCGCGACGACGGCGACCAAGATGCGCGTGCCGCAAAATTCGCTCGAAAGATCATTGGCGCGGTATACCGCGCTACTGCAACAGCGTGCCGCGAGCGATCGGTCGAACTCGGAAACCTAGCGGGATTCGGGTCGCTTGAGCGACTTGTCGAATACGGCGCGATAGTCGTCCAGCATTCTTTCCAGCCTAAAATGCTTTTCAGCGCGCGCCCGGCAGGCGGCACCCAACTCGCAGCGCACGGCATCGTCCGAAGCGACCCTGTCCAGCGCATCGACCAACCCGTTAATGCAATCTTCCATCAAGGCCGGCCGCGCTATCGGGATGCCGGTGTCGCCCAGCGCTTCCGCCGTCCCTCCGACCGTCGTCGCGACCACGGGCAGGCCCTTCGCCATCGCTTCCATCACGGAAAGCGGGATGCCTTCGCTGTGCGAGGTCAGGACGCAGCAATCGGCGGCGGCCATCCAATCCGCAATATCGGTCCGGTGGCCGATGAGATGAACCCGGTCGGCTACGCCAGCTTCCCGCAGCGCCGCCCCGAGGTTTGCCCTCTCCTCGCCCTCGCCCGCCCAGATGAAATGCAGGCGGTCCCAAACCGCCCGCTCCTTGAGCCGCTTCATCGCTTCGATCTGGAGGGAGTGGCCTTTGACGATCTCCAGCTTCGCGGCGGTCAGGCACAGCACACCGTCGATGGGGATTCCGAGATGCGCCCGCAACGCGGAACGGAGAGTCGGATTGCGCGGCTGAAAATATGTTTCGGGTCTGCCGCTCACGATGACCGACCCGACCTCCGCGGGCAGGCGCAAGCATTGCCTCAATGTCTCCAAATTGGCCCGCGACTTAACGATCACCGCGGCGGCGTTGCGATACAGGCCAGACACCATGTTCACGATGTTGTCTTCCCAGCTGTAGAGGCTGGGCGCGACCAGACCATCGACTGTGACATACGGGATGCGGAAAAAATGTGCCGCCTGCATGCAGGCGACTGAAGCCAGCGGATGGAATCCGTTGGAGATCACGACGAGATCGGGACGGATTTCGACCAGTAGGGCGGCCGCCAGGAACCGATCCCCTCCAAATGCGGTGATGTCGTCGTAGGGGTCTTTGGAGAAGTAGCGCCGTTCGACATCGGCAATTTCACCCATCCGCGCTTGATAATCGGATTCTTCCGGTTGGGCGATTACGACTTCTCGACGATCTTCCAACAACGCGGCGCCGATATGTTCATTGAACTGAGCAACGCCGGTGCCGGATTTCGCAGTCGAGAAAATAAGTACTTTGGCGTTGTCCATTGCAATTCCTAAAGCAAACCCATGACCCGCCAGACCGGCACGCTGGCGGCCAGCGCGACGGTCGCCACGACCGCATAGGCGACGGCCATCTTCGCGCCTTGCGCGTGGCTGAACAACTGCCCCTCCGTGCCGTGGTAGAGCGCCAGATAGGTCGTGCTCTGATAGGAGAAGAAGAAGCCGTGACAGGCGATCACCGCGACCAGCCCGACGATGAACGGGTCGATGCCGAGGTTCGCGGCCACGGGGGCCAGCGCGATCGTGATTAGCGGCGCGGACGCCTGCCACCGGACTATCATGCTGATAGCGAAACAGAGTACGGCCAGCGCCGTGACGAACAGAACCGGCGATTCACCGAGGCCTCCAACGGCGTCGGCGACAACGCCGGCGAACCAAAGGTCCAACCGGGTCTCCGAAAAGATCACCGAAATGCTGGCCAGGATGCCGAACAGCAGCGCGAAGCTCCAATTCGCCCGCTGCAACGTGTTGGCGGTGACGACGCCGCCGGCCCCGAGCACGCCCATCGCCAGTACAGCGACCCAGCAGGGATGGACGCCATGCAGCGGCTGGGTCATGAAGCCCGCCAGCATCAGCGCGCCGACGGCGAGCGAGATTTTCTCGTTGCGCGACGGCGGTCCGAGAAGCGCCAGTTGCAAGGCGAGCGAACTTGAGCTCGCTTTATCGCCTGCGGTCACGCCCTCGCGGGGCCTATAGAGGACGAGAATGACGCCGACCAACCCAAAGAACATGATGAGGCTGACTGGCGCGCCGTAATAGGCCCACATGATCCAGTCCAGCTCGACGCCGCCGGCCTGGCTTCCCTGCAGGATGGCGAAGACCAGCACACCGGTCGTGGAACTGGTGAGGAATATGGCCGCCAGCTGTCCGAATCCAATTAGGGCCGCCATCGAGAGCCCGGCCGCACCGCGCGACTTCGGTTCGTAGCCCAGGGCTTCCACCAGTTCCCGAAGCATGGGCGCGATGATGATGATCCGGCCCGTGGCGTTGGGCACGGCCGGTCCGATCAGAACCCCCGCGAGAGCCAACGAGATCACCTGGCCGACATAGCCATGCTTCATCCGGCCAATCATCAGCAGAGCCAAGCGATAGAGCAGACCGGTGGACGCAAGCGCGCTGCCGATCACCAGGACGCAGACCAGCAAGAGCCAGCTTTGCGTCGCATAACCGGACAGAACGATTTCAGAGGACGCCACGCCGATCAGCGCATAGGCCAGCGCCATCAGAAGAGCCAGCACCCCTTCCGGAATGACCTGTGCCGCCATCGCGGGCACAGCGGCGATCAAGACGGCCAGGGCCTTCCACCCCGCAATGGACAGGCCATCGGGCGGCGGGATGAGGAAGCTGCCGGCTATCACGACGAGCGCGAACGCCAAAGGGGCCCAGGTCATCAATTGCTTAACCCACGCTCCGGGTTTCGCGTCGGTGCGCGGCGGCGGGATGGTTTCCGGCGCGACCGAACCCTCGAGATGCTCGCCCGTGTTCTCGGCATCCGGCGAGACCACGGAGGCGAGCCGTCGGCTCAGCGTCGCGGCGACGCCGAGCCCGACGCTCGGCTCCTGCCGCACCAGTTCGAGGAACTCGCTGCGTCCGAGCCGCAGTACCTCGCACTCGGATTCGGTCCGCAATGTAGCGTTGCGCGGGCTCGTCATCAGCAGCGACTGTTCACCGAACGCCTCGCCACGGCCCAGCGTGTGCAGCTTGGTGTCCAGCCCGTCGGCATTCGCCACCAGGCGCGCGATACGGCCCCGGACGATCAGATAGAACGACTCGCTGGGGTCACCCTGCCGGAAGATCACCGTGTCCGCCGGGAAGGCTTGCGGTTCCAAATCCGTCGCCAGTTTCGCCAGGATGACACGGTCGAGTTCGGCGAACAGTTCGATCTGGCTCAGCAGTGCCGCGTAATCCTCATGGGCTTGCGGCGGCGATGCGCCTTCCTGCTCGATGTTCATGCGGTCTTCTTAACACACGCGCCGGTGAGCGACGATCCGCGTCCCGGGCTATTCCGAGCCTTCCCCGCAAGACATAATATTGCGAACGGCTGCGCATTACGCTGCGCGCGCAGGCGGTGTGTCGCGCAGCGCCTAACCGGGAGGCCGCAATGGCGGAACTGGACATAACGCCCTGGGCGCCGAGCTTCACGGCGTCGACCTGTCCGAGACTTTGGACGACGCGACCTTCTCGGCAGTGCGGCAGACGCTGCAAGACCATCTGGTGATATTCTTCCGCGACCAGACGATTACGCCGGACCAGCATCTCGCGTTTGGCCGCCGCTTCGGCGACATCGAAACGCACCGCTATGCGAAGGGCCTCGACAAATCCTGCCGATCGTCAAGGAGGCGGAGGACCGGGCGGCGAACTTCGGCGGTATCTGGCACAGCGACGTGGCGTTCCACGAAGTACCGCCGAAGGGCCAGGTCCTCTACGCCCTGGAGGAGCCGGAATTCGGTGGCGACACGATCTTCGTCAACATGCACCGCGCTACGACACCCTGTCGGACGGCATGGAATCGATGCTGGACGGGATGAGGGCGATGTTTAGCGGCGAAAAATCCTATGGCCCGTCAGACAGTCAGGTGACGAAGCGGCGCGACGAGTTCAGCAAATCCATGCAGGTCAAGGTAATGGAGGACGCGGAGGCCGAGGTCGCTCATCCGCTGATCCGCACCCATCATGAAACCGGCAGGAAATCGTTGTTCATAAGCGGCATCGCGATCCGCCGCCTGGACGGCATGACCGTCGAGGAAAGCCGACCTATCCTCAACTTCCTCAAGGATCACTCGATACGGCCGGAGAACACCTGCCGGTTCCGCTGGCGGAAACACTCCCTCGCCAACTGGAAAAACAGTTGCACGCAGCATTACGCGCTGAACGATTATCACGGTCGCCGCCGCGTCATGCACCGCGTAACGATCGCCGGTGAGCGGCCGGTATAGCCCGCCTACTGTTTGATCTTCACCAGCAGCATCAACGGAATAGCCGCGAAAGATACCAACGCATAGAGCGCGAAGGAATTCGTGTAGCCGACCATCAAGGCCTGCCGGTTCACCTCGGAACCCAGCGCCGCAAGCCCCTGTACGGTATCGAACGACCACTGGCCCATCACCTGTCGGAAGCGCAGCAATTCGTCGAAGGCGGTGATGTGCTCCGACATTTCCGAATAGCTGACCTTGCCGGTACGCGAGACGGTCAACACGCTCACCGAGATGAAGATGCTGCTGCCGAAATTCCGCAACAGATGAAAGATCGAAGACGCGTCCGGCAGCAACCGGACAGGCAAGGTCGCGAACGCCACGATCGAAAGCGGCACCCATAGTATCGCCGAGCCGATACCTTGAAGGATCCCGTTCCAAGCCACGGTCATCGGGTCCACCTCGAGCGTGAACAAGGCCATGTTCCAACCGGACAGGCCGATCGCCGAGATACCGATGATCATACCGATCCGCGGATCGAGCTTTCCAAACTGCGCCACCGTGAAGAACCCCAGTACCATGCCGGCTCCGCGCGACGCGAGCAGGATACCGATCAACGAGTCCGGGTAACCCATCAGGTTCTGCAGCATGGTCGGGATCATCACCGTCGGCGTGATATTGACCATGCCGTATACGAACACGAGAAACAGACCGATGCTGAAATTGCGGTCCTTGAACAATTTCGGATTGATGAACGGGTTGTCGGTGGTCACGGTGTGAACGATGAAGACCCATATCGCGACGATGACGAGCGCCAGATAGGCCCAGATTTCATAAGATTCCAGCCAGTCCTCGCGTTCTCCCCGATCCAACATCAGTTGCGCGCATGTGATCGCGACCGAAAACATCAGGAAGCCGGTCCAATCGAGCCGCATCTCCGACCGGTCGCCGGAGTCGTGCACCCAGAGCCAAACCGCCAGAAAGCTGACGCCGCACATCGGCAGGATCAGGATGAAGACGAAGCGCCAGTTGTAGGCCTCCGCCAGATAGCCCCCCAGCACCGGCGCGATGGCCGGGCCGATGACCACCGCGACGCCGAAAATCCCCTGCGCGAAGGCGCGTCGTTCGGGCGGGTAGACCGCAACGATGATCGCCTGGGACAGCGGCACCAGAGGCGCGCCGAATGCCCCCTGCCCGACCCGGTAAATCAGGAGCGGCACCAGGGAGTCGGCGAGGGCGCACAGCAGCGAGCTGATCGAGAACCCCACGATCGACCAGATGATGACATTGCGGTATCCCCAGCGGGCGGCCATCCAGCCGGTCGCCGGCGTCACGACCGCGGTCGCGATGACGTTCAAGGTGACGACCCAGGAGACCTGCTCTGGTGTCGCCGACAGCGCGCCCTGCAATTGCGGCAAGACGACGTTCACGATCGTCATCGTGATGGCGTACAGCATCGTGCACATCGACACGGCCAGAAGGATCAGCCCGCGCGGTATGGTACCCGTCGTTGCCATGCGTCTTGGAGCCGTTATTGGATCGGGATTGTGTTTATAGCATTAATGCTGCGGCGTTACGGCTGCGTCGGGTCGTTAGCCGCTTTTCCACTCGCGCGACTTATTGACACCCGGCGTGGATTCGACGCCATAGAGCATGGTCAGTCCTTCGAACAGCTCTGAGAACTGAGTCTTGCGCATTTCGCCGCCGTACTGCTCGATATACCACTTCCAAAGATTCACGCTGTGCGTCGCGACGGAAACATGATTCGCCAGCAACAGGTAGGAATTCTCCGCGTTCTCCAGAAAACTCATGAAGGTCTGAGGGCGGTCGTTTTCGACGAATTCGTTGTAACTGTGTTCATACTGGCTTAGCACCTTGTGCGCGTTGACGTACCCGTCGCGCATCTTCTGCCGGAGCTGATTCCGTTTGTCCTCGATATTGCGGATTTCGTCATTCGACAGACTCACATGATCGACCGGAAAACAAAGCTGATTGTGCCCGGTCCACTGAAACATGGTCTTCAGCGGTTCCAGCAATCCCGAGAACCGAACCTGATAGTAACAGACCGCTTTCCAAGCGAAGAATATCTCCGGCGCGCGTTCCGGTTCCAGTTGCATGGCCTGGATGAACGGTTCGATCCCGTTGACGTCCTTCGCCTCCCAGATCTTCATCAGGAAGCGCTCGACATACTGTTCACGTGCGACGTTGTCCCCGCCTTCGCCCGAAGCCCCTAGCGCCTTTTCGACCAATTTCTGGATCTTGTCCCGGATCGGCAGCCGGATCTTGTCCCATTCCTGCTGCGAGATCGCGAAATAGGCGTCGTGGATGGAGCCGTCCGCATCCTGCTGCTCGGCCTTGCTCTTGAGCATGAACGGATCGAGACTGTGCATCGAATTGAGCAGGTTCAACGCTTCCATATCCGCGTTGATCTGCTCCTGAAGTTCTTCGGTCGCGATTCCCTTCGCGATCTTCAATGACAGCGCGCTGTGGAAGCCGGTGTCGTTGAAATCGAGCGACTCGCCGCCCTCGTAAACGTTCTTTGAATCGTACGGGAAATAGATCACCGTCGTGACGATCACCGGTTGCCGCGCCGTCTCGCGCGCCGGCTCGTAACGCTTCAAGAGCACGGAATCGTTCATGATGCGCGTCTTGAACAGCTTGCCGATCGGATCGTCGTCCGGGATCGATTGGCCGATAGCATGACAGTCGAGCGCAATAGCACGGCCGGAGTCGATCATATTACGAAGTTGCGAACGATCCATGAATTTAGACTGCTAACGCCAGAACGAACGGCTGCCAAGTTTCAAATATTCGTTGTATTAGTTAACAAGTCATATCGTAATTATCTAAATTGTAGTAGGCAAGAAGAACGATTTCCTTGATATGAATCATGCAATTATGAGTTGCCTGTGTTTAGCGCCCAATATTGTCCAGCGGCGCATCGCGTTAACCAAACGCAACGCGTGTTTATCTAGCTTCAGCGCGCCAGCAACCGTCTTCGTTCGAAGGGATCCGATGCTTACGGAGTCTCCAGAAATTCTTGTTCTCCGCGGCGCGGTCCAATGAGATTATTCTCGAACCTGCCGTCTCGACCGGTGAACGCGAAACGCGTCATACGAACGGCAGCGCTATGAATATTGGGAGACGCCACGTGAGCGAGGAAAAGATCAAGCTGCTGGACCGAACCGGGCAATCGCTGTAGCAGGATCAAGAGCTTTGGCCGGCGCTCGTTCATCACAAAGGAGGAGATCGACGCGGAGATCGCGCGCCTCGCCGGCCTGCCACCGCCCGGAAACGGCCGGCGGCAGAGTCTCTTCGTCCATCCGCGCGCGACGGAACCCGGCATTATCGCCATTTTCGGTATGGGTCTCGCGGGTTTGGTCTTCGTGCGCCGCCGCAGAATTGTCACCGGATAGAGGACCGAACATGAAAACGTATCGAAATACGATCTGGGCCGCCGTTGCGGGAGCGGCCCTGCTGTGCGCGGCGAGCGCCCGAGGCGCCGTCATCTCCTTCGCGGACAGCGAGTTCCTGAACGCCGACTGGCTCGCGTTCGAAGTAAACGACCAGACGCCGAACGATTCGTTCAGTTTCAGCGCGACGCAGCTGGGCGCGGGCGGCAATCCCGGCGCGTACCGCCAAGTCATTAACGAGCTGAACACCCTGGTAGGGTCGCAGATCGCCTCGGGTCACCTGTTCCAGGGCGGTGGCTTCGATCCAGGCGTGGATGGCCCGTTCAAGTCGCTCGCCATGTCGTTCGACGGAATTTCAATACCGGGAAATCCCGCCGGTGCGATGGGGTACGGCGTATTGCTTGAACAGGGTGGAGATTTTTTCTCCCACGGGCTGGGCCAGGTCCTGGACGGCCTCGGTTTCGCAGCCTTAAGCGCGACCGGTCTGACAGAAGCCGACTTCACGCCCTTCGACGGTGGCGTGCTTGACCTCACCGACACTGGCGCGCCGGTTTCGATCGGCTTCTTCGTGAGCAACGGCACCTTCGGGCAACCCTCGACGAACGAAGGCGGCGTCGACAACTGGTCGGTCTCGATAACGACGGGCGTGCCGGAGCCGGGTTTGGCTGGGTTGCTTGGATTCGGCCTGTTCGCCCTCGGCTATTTACGGAAGCGCCGCCGCGCCTGACCGCTAACGCGATTTCAGTTTGGGGATCACGTCGCTCGCGATCTTCTCGAGCACCGGGCGCTGCGCATCGACGGTCGGGAAGTACAGGCCTATCTCGGTGATCCCAAGTTCGATAAGCCGCTCGGCCCGTTCCGTGAAAGCGTCGACAGACTCGTAGTAGGCAATGCCGCCGCCGCTGGCGCGCGAACCCGGATCGAACATCAGGAAGGAACGCCGCAGCGAAGCCGGATCGCGGCCTAAACCGGCGCACGCCTCGTCGATACGAGCGATGCGTTCCTTCGTTTCGGCAATTTGTGCGTCGAATTCTTCGGCGAAGCTGAGGCTGTTCCAATTGTCGGCGAATTCCGCCGTGATCTTCAGCATCTTGGGGCCCAGCGCAGCGATGACGATCGGCGGGCGCGGGCTCTGTACCGGGCGCGGGTTCATCATCGTTTCCTTGACCCAGTAATACTCGCCTTCATATGTGGTCTTTTCGTTCGATAGCAGCTTGTCGACCAGTTCGACATATTCGCGGAAGCGCACGACCCGCTCCTTCGCCGGATAGTTCGGCAGACCGGCCATGTCATAGCTGGGATCGATCACCAGTCCCGTGCCGAGTCCGAGATCGAGGCGGCCGCCGGATATATGGTCGACCGTCAAAGCCTGGCGGGCCAGCATCGCCGGATAGCGCAGCGGGAACTGCGTGACATAGGTCGCGATACGGATGCGCGAGGTCTCCCGCGCGAGCGCCGCCAGCAGGGTCCAGGCCTCGAACCAGGGCGCCGGCGGGTTGGTCCAGTCGACGAAATGATCGCCGACCGTCGCCAGATCGAAGCCCAGTTGCTCCAAATATTTGAAGCGCTCACAAACGACCTCCCAGGACGGTCCCGGCAAAGTGATGACCTGAAAGCGAAGGTCGTGGGCCATGGAAAAGACTCCATTGTTTGAATTCGTCGCCCTAGGGCTCGACCCGAGGGCCCAACGCGGTGTCCGCGCCAAACATGGATGCGCGTGTCAAGCACGAGCATGACGGATAGGGTTGCACAGGGTTTGCGGCGAACATTCCAGCCAAAAGACTAACCGCCTCCCACCGCCTACGGCGTGATCATCGCCAAGATGCCCGCCATCGCATTTTCGGCCAACCCGGCCAGCTCCGCTTCGGTGCGGTTCTGGATCGGGTGCGGGACCCAGACGATCGCCGGGTTGAAGGCGAGCGACTTGGCCTGCGCCGCGGCGGCCTCCTGGAAGGCCTCGCTGCAGACGAAGCCGCCGGGGATGCCGCGCCGGTCGAGGGTCTGAATGTCATGCAAACTGCACGACGTGCAGGAGCCTCAATCGGCCAGGCCTTCGACGACGACGTCGCACCTCTCGACGATGTCCTGCAGCACGCCCTCCGGTGCCGGCTTGGTGTGGGTCGGCTTCTCGAAGCGCAGCACGTTGTGGCCCTGCGCCGTCAGCAGGCTCTCGACGCTGTCGAGAAACTCCGCGCTGCGCTCCTTCGAAATCGAGAGCAATCCGATGGTCGCGCCCGACAGGTCGGTCTTGGGCGGAATGCGGTCGCGCTCGACCGCCTCCGTCTCCGCCGTCGGGTCGCGCATGGCGTCGATGCTGTAACTCATGTGCCGATCTCCTGCGATACGGTTTGAACCTCGGTGTGGCGGCGCTGGCCGCTCCAGCCGCCGATGATGGCGCTGAACAGCCCGCCCCTGCCGCCGGCGCGGACGACCAGCAGGCCGCCCTCGCGGAACTTGTCGACCGTCTCCTCGGCGCGGGCCGGGTCGATGCCGGCGCCGACGCCCTGCGCGCCTTCGATCAGGTCGCGGCCCGGCCGGCGCAACGCTTGGCGCAACGCCGCCTCGATCTCGGTCCGGCCCCAGCCTTCCGCCTTGAAGATCGCGTAGTGGTCCGGCGAGAGGGCGAGGATCGCGTTGGAATACTCCGCCAGCTTCGGATGCGTCACGCCGCACAGCCCCATCGCCAGCGAGCGCGCCAGGCTTTCCGGATCGCGCGACTTCTGATCGGCGATACCCTGCACGCCGTCGCCGTGGAACAGGGTCACGGTCGAGCTTCCGGGCGCGTGACCGCGCGCGACGTTGAGCGGCACCCAGTCCGGATCGGTCTCGTCCTCGGGGAAGCAGAAGGTGTATTTACCCGGATTGCCGAACACCGAACGGTCGATCTCGCGCGGCCGGCCGCCGCCGACATTGCGGATCAGCAGCTGGAAGGCGCGGCCGATGGTGGCGTTGGCGCGGTTGCCCTGGCCGAACGCGTTGCCGCCCCAATTCATGCCGATGCGTTTGGCGACCGGACCGTTGACGATGATGACGGGGCCGGAAAACCACAGGGTCGCGAGCAGCCCGTGCATGGAAAATTCCGGCTTCAGCGCCGCCTCGATCACCGACAGGACGACGGGGAAGTATTCCGGCCGGCAGCCCGCCATGACCGCGTTTATCGCCGCCTTCTCGACCGTGCATTCGACCAGGTTCGGCGGGATCAGGCCAAGCATTTCGTCCGGGCCGCGCGTCGTGCCAGACAGCATGCGCGCGATGCGCAGGTCGGTCGGCGGCACGACCGGCAGGCCGTCGGTCCAGCCCCGGTCATAGGCGATTTCGGCTGGGTCGTCGTCCTCGCCGAGCGCGATTTCGCGGCTGGCGAATGTGAGGTTGCCAAACTGCAACGCCAGTTTCTCCGGCATGCCCGGATCCTGGGTACGCGAGCCGCAGCCGGGTTGGAACGGCGGCAGGCCGACACCGATGTTGGCCATCCCGGAAACACGCGCCCACTCCGTGCGGTCCCAGCCTTCCGTGCGCGAGACTTCCGCGCCGTCTTCCAGGCGCACCAGGGTCGGAACGGTCTCGACTCGCAGCCGCCAGGACTGTTCCAGCGACCGGTCGTCCTCCGCCCCGCCGAGCAGTTCCGGGAAAGCCGGATCGTCCTGGGAATAAAGTTTCAGGGAATGGGCGTCGCGCAGCTCGGCCAGCACCGGCTCGACCAGCTTGCAGGTCTCGCAATCCCGCTTGACGACCGCCAGGAATTCCATCGCACGCCTCTCGCCTTCCGCGTCCTCTAAACAAGCTTCGGCGATTCAAGGACGGAACGCAAACGGCGCTCTAATTGTGATTCCTTCTTCGTCCAAGCTGATCGTAAACCAACTGAATTTACATTACCTGAAAGGTAATTTCGATGATTGCGTTTAACGCTAATCTGCATTACTAAAAAGGTAATGAGAGGACTATTGTGGCAGTCGCGAAAATCAAACACAAAGGGCTCAAGGAACTGTTCGAAAACGGTCGTTCACGCCGCGTTGGAACGCAATATCAAAGTGTCGCAATTCGCATCATGGATTTCTTGGATATCATCGATGAGCTGGATGACTGCATTGGCTACCGTGACTTCCATCCCCTGAAGGGCAACCGGAGGGGCCAATACGCGATGAGTGTTTCCGGCAACTACCGGATCATTTTCACCTATGACGACGGCGACGTGACAATTGAGGAATTCACCGACTACCACTAGGGGCCAAGGAGGGCCGTAATGACTGAACTAAAACGAAACCGCCGCCCGACCTTGCCGGGGGTATTCTTGAAGGAGGATTACCTCAAACCTCGCGGCATCAAGATTTCGGAACTTGCGGAGGCGATCGACATTTCTACCAAGCACCTCAGCAGGATCATCAACGGGCATGAACGTGTCACACCTGCCACCGCTATGCGGCTATCCAAGGCCCTGAACACTTCAGCAAGGCTTTGGCTCAATATGCAATCCGCTGTCGATGCCTACGACGCCGAGAAAGCCGCGGAAAAATGGAAACCCAAAAAAGTTTTCGAGGCTGCTTAAAGGTCGCGATGAACCAACGGAACAACGATTGAGGCCACGATGACTAACAACACCCTGCTCCCGACCTCGCTGGTCGGTTCCTACGCCCAACCCGACTGGCTGATCGACCGCGAGAAACTGGGTGGGCGCCTTCCGCCCCGCACACGGGCGAAAGAGCTGTGGCGTGTGCCGCCCGAGTTTCTCGAGCAGGCGCAGGACGACGCCACCCTGGTCGCGATCCGCGAGCAGGAGGAGGCCGGGCTCGACATCATCACCGACGGCGAGACCCGGCGCGAGAGTTACTCGAACCGCTTCGCCACGGCGCTCGATGGGGTCGATATCGACAATCCGGGTACCGCGCTCGACCGCACCGGCCACCCGAACCCGGTGCCGCGTATCGTAGGTCCGATCCGCCGCAAGCATCCCGTCGAGGTGGAAGACGTGAAGTTCCTGCGCGCTCACACCGACCGCAAGATCAAGATGACCGTGCCCGGCCCGTTCACCATGACCCAGCAGGCGCAAAACGATCATTACAAGGATGAGGTCGCGCTGGCGATGGGTTACGCCGCCGCCGTGAACGAAGAGGTGAAGGATCTGTTCGCCGCCGGCGCGGATATCGTGCAGCTCGACGAGCCCTACATGCAGGCGCGGCCGGAGAAAGCGCGCGAATACGGGCTGGAGGCTTTGAACGCGGCGCTGGATGGCGTCGAAGGCGAGACGGCAGTGCATATTTGCTTCGGCTACGCCGCAATCGCGCATGACCGGCCCGAAGGTTATTCCTTCCTGCCGGAGCTCGAGGGCTGCACGGCGCATGGCATCTCGATCGAAACGGCGCAGTCGTCGCTTGACTGCTCCGTGCTCGAAACATTGCCGAACAAGAAGATCATCCTCGGCGTGCTGGATCTTTCCAGGCACGAGGTGGAAACGACGGAGACGGTCGCGGAGCGGATCCGCCGCGCCCTGCCCCATTGTCCCGCTGAGCGGATCATCGTGGCGCCCGATTGCGGGCTGAAATACCTGCCGCGCGACTCCGCCCGCGGCAAGATCAAGGCGATGGTCGACGGTGCCGCCATAGTCCGTGCGGAGATCGGCTGACCGTGGTCGACCTGATCAACGAACTCGACGGCAAGGTCGCGATCGTCACCGGCAGCGCACGAAACATCGGCCGCGCGACGGCGGAGGAGCTCGCCCGCGCCGGGGCGGCGGTCGTCATCAACGGCGTCCAGGCGAAGGAACTGTGCGAAGAGGTGGCCGAAGGCATCCGCGCCGCTGGTGGCAAGGCGATCCCGGTCGTCGCCGATTGCAGCAGCCCGGAGGACATCGAGCGGCTGGCGCAAGCGGCGATCGCGGAATTCGGCGGGATCGACATCATGGTGCATAACGCGGCGGTGCGGCAGCGACGGTCCTTCGACGAACTGACCCGCGAAGACTTCCAGCAGGTCATCGATTTGTCGATCCTCGGCTGTTTCCATCTCGCCAAAGCGTGCGTGCCTTCGATGCGCGAACGCGGCGGCGGCGCGATCATCGGCGTCGGCGGATTGAATTCCTATCTGGGACAGAAGGGCCGCTCGCACCTGATGGTCGCAAAAGCGGGGCTCAACCAGTATATCCGAGGCTTGGCGCTCGACCTGGCCGATGATGGCATCACCGCCAACCAGGTCGTCGTCGGCCCCTACGACACCCGCGACCCGGACTCGCCCATGCCCACCGAACAACTCAAAGCCCGCATCGGCGGGATACCGGTCGGCCGCGAAGGGCTGCCGCAGGATATGGCCGACTTGATCCGCGTGCTGGTCGGGCCGGCCGGATCGTTCATCACCGGCCAGACGATCCACTCCAACGGCGGCGCGTTCATGAACCCTTAATATCCGGTGGACTTGTCGACTTCCTGCAGCAGCGGGCCACCGCTCTCCAGGCTGCGAAGGTTTGCGGCGATCTCGGCGACAAGCTGAGGGACGGTCGGCCGCCGCGCCACATGCGGCATCACGGTGATCCTTGGATGGCCCCAGAGCGGGCTTTCAGGCGGCAACGGTTCCGGCACATGCGCATCGAGCGCGGCGTAGGAGAGCTGCCCGGCATCGAGCGCCTCGATCAAGTCCTCCGCCACGACATGCTTGCCGCGGCCGACATTCACCAGCATCGATCCTTGTGGCATCATGGCGAAAGTGCGGGCGCAGAAGATACCCTCGGTCTCCGCCGTCAGCGGCAGCAGGCAGACGGCGATATCGGTCTGGGCCAAGAAAGATTCGAGCTGGTCGTCACCGTGGAAGACCGGCAGTTCCGCATCCGGTTTCGGCGTCCGTGTCCAGGCAGAGACCGGGAAACCGAGCGACTTCAGGATCAACGCCGGCGCCTTCGCCATCATGCCGTAGCCGAGGAACCCGATGCGCCGCTCCTCGGGCCGCACGATGCGCACCCGATGCCACTCCCGCGCCGCCTGGCGCGCCTGGTACTCCGGCATGTCGCGGTGCAGGCGCAGCACGTGCATGACGACATACTCCGTCATCATCGGATCGCCGCCGGACGGCTCCAGCTTGCCGAGCGGCACCTCCGGCAACTTCGGATGGCGCACGAAGGAATCGACCCCGGCCGAACGGGTGAACATGGCGCGAAGGTTCGGCAGCGCCGGCAGGGCATCGAAATCGGGCCGCATAAAGGCGAGATAGTCGACGTCCGCCGGATCGCCAGCGTCAGGAAAGATGCGCAGCTCGCGGTCCGGCAATTGTTCGGCGAAGACACGCCGCCACTCGTCCGCGTCGCCGATGAATCTGTCGAGATTCTGAATTAGCAGTGCCATGCCTAGTCCTCTCTCGACGCCGATGGTTCGTTTGGCGCCATACTACAGCAGTTCGGCATTCAACCGCAGCCGAACGGAACCGCGTGCATCACCCGGCCCGGCACCAGCCGAAGATACGGTGCGCCGTCGTTCCCTTCGGCCCGAAGAACTGCAGCAGACCGATCTGCAATGCGGCGAGCGCCGCGACGGCATGGAAGATGACGGGCGGTCCGGCGTCAAAGAACGGGGTCAGCGACAAGCGCCAATCCGTCCCGTCCGGACTATTCCGCCGCGGTGCGCGTTGCCTGTCCGCGCCCGTCGACGCTGACACCTTCGTCGAGCATCTCGGCGATGTCCGCCTCGGAATATCCCGCCTCGCGCAGGATCTCGACGCTGTGCTCGCCAAGCAGACCCGGCAGGGTGCGGATTTCCGATGGCGTCTCGGAGAACTTCGCCGATGGCCTGGTGAGCCTGATCCGCCCTTCCGTCGGGTGATCGTGGATCTGGAAGAAATCGACCGCCTGCACGTGCGGATCGTCCTCCAGATCGTCGAACTTCGTCGCCGGGCCGTTCGGCACGTCCGCCTCTTCGAGGGCCGCCAAAAGGTCCTCGGTCTTCCAGTCCCCTACCAGTTCAGCGACAAGTTCGTACAGCTCTCCGATCTTCTCGCTGCGCAGCTTCGTGTCCGTTACGCGCGGATCGTCAATCATGTCCTCGCGGCCCATCATCTTGAAGAACGATCGCCATTGCTTGGTGTTGTACGGCAAGGCGCAGACATGGCCGTCGGCCGTCGCATAGGGTCGCCGGTATTCGACGAACGAGCGCTCGTAGCCCGCGGGACCGAGCGGCGGCTCGAAGGTCCGGCCGGAATGGTGTTCGATCAGGTTGAATCCGATCATCGACTCGAACATCGGCACTTCGACGAGTTGACCCGCGCCGCCGCGCTCGCGGCCCAACAGCGCCGCCAAGGTCGCGTGCACGGCGAACTGAGAGCAGATCTTGTCGCAGATCGAGGCGTTGACGAATTTCGGTTCGCCGCCGCGCACGCCCTGCATGGCGGCCATGCCGGAAACGCCTTGGATGATGTCGTCATAGGCCGGACGCTCGGCATAGGGCCCGTCCTGACCGAACCCGACCAGCGCGACGTAGACGATGTTGGGGTTGACCTTGCGGCAGTCCTCGTAACCGAGCCCGAGCCGATCCATCGCCGCCGGGCGTACCGAACAGAGCAGCGCGTCGGATTGCCCGACCAGACGCAGCAACGCCTCGCGGCCCTTCGGGCTTTTCAGGTCGAGCACGATACAGCGCTTGTTGCGGTTGATCATCAGGTGGAAATGGCCCATGCCACGGTTACGGAACGGCGAGATGCCGCGGGTGATATCGCCTTCGCGCGACTCGACCTTGATGACCTCTGCGCCGTAGTCGCCCAGCATCTGCGCCGCATATGGGCCGTATCCGACCATCGTCACATCGAGAATCCGGACACCTTCAAGCGGTCCCGCCATTGTAATTCTCCGCACAATTTAGAGCGCGAACCTTGTCGCCGCTCGCAATATTCAGGCTGGCGCATACCTAGCGCATCGGCAGGGTCGGAGCCAAGTCCCCTTCTCCTGCGGTTTGGCCAGCACGTTTGCGGTTCGGTATCGCCCTCAGCGAACCGTGCCGGTTCGGAGTGTCAGCGAGCGCATTCAGTTTCTCGATATAATTAAAAATTATCGTTAATTATCAATAGCTCTTGCCGCTTTGTTAACATTGAAAAAAGGCCGTTCTTATGAGACGATAACGGTGCATTTTATATCACACCACGACGGTGCCAAATCTTGGCCGACCCCGTGCTAGGTCTCAGTGTATTCGGCGCGCCCTTTCTATTCGCGCAGAACACGACGACGCGTTCGGCGGAGACCGGGGCGATACGAAGCGCGCCGACCGCAACAGGCAATGCGGTACTCTCGAGCGGCCAGAGCGCCCAAAGCCTGGCCTTCCCGCGCGCATCCGGACTGCCGATTTTCTCCCCAACGTTGGTCGCCTCCGGCACTGTCTCGAACGCGACGGCGGCCAATTTCGAACAAGCCGTCCAAAACCTACAGCGCGCTTCGAACCTGCTAAGCGCGACCGGGCGGTTCAGTTTTTTTGTTTAGAGCAAATCAGGATTGATGGGAATCGCCTTTGGCGATTGTCATTGGTCCTGTTTCTTTGCTCTATCTATTAATATCGAGCGGATTCACAGGATTGATGCCCTGCATCAATCCTGATCCGGTCTAAAAAAGCCCTCGCGCGCGCAATCACATTCGACTGTCGAGTACCTGTCGCAAAAGGCGCGCCAGTTCGGTGCGTCGGTACGGTTTGTCCAGGAGTTCGATATCTTGATCGGCGGCGCCGTTACGGTGGATCGCATTCTCCGTGTATCCCGACGTGTACAGCACGTCGAATCCGGGACGTCGCCGGGTGGCCGCTTTGGCGACCGGGCTCGATTACTCTTTTTCGACCGCCGACAGAAAATCGCCGATCAGGTTTTCAGGCGCATTGATGACATGTTGCTTTGCCGGAAATCGGTTTTGCCGGACGTCGTCGATGAATTCCTTGAACCCGCCGATCCGCTCCTCCTGCATCGCCTGCTTCAGCTTGTAGATTTCGCGGTACCGCTCGGAGTGGCGCGGATAGGGCGGCGTATTGTTGCCGAGGATATCTTCAGCGAGAAAGGCAGCGTCTCGACCAACACGCGTTTGCCTTTCTGATCGCGCAAATCCTTGACCGTGTAGTTCCGCGTGCCATACGCCCCGCCCGACATCATGAGCTACGCCGGTTGATCGGTACGTCGCAACTCCACTTTGTCCGCCGGCTCGGGAATGGCCGGCAGATCGAAATAAAACGTACTGCCCTGCCCCTCCGTCGTCACGAAATCTATAAGCCCGCCATGCTCGTCGACGATCGCCTTGCATATGCTGAGTCCGAGCCCGGTTCCCGAAATCCGCCGGTTGTCCGATCCGTCGGCTTGCGTGAACTTCTCGAAGAGACTGTCGTGAAACTCTTCCGGCACGCCCGGCCCCTTATCCGCGATTTCGACCCGGACACACGCGCCGCGGCGCAGGACGGATATTTCGACCGACTCGCCCTCGGGTGAGAATTTAATCGCATTGGAGAACAGGTTCGCCAGAACCTGCAAAAGCCGGTCGTGGTCCCCTTCGACCCAAGAGTCGGGATCGGCTTGGCTGACCGTGAGGCCAACGTCGAACTGATCGGCGTAGGCGCGGTTGGTTTCGATCGCCTGGTCAACCAGTTCGCGCAGTTCGATCGGCTCGAGCCGATACTCGATCGTCCCGGATTCGATCCGTTGCAGATCGAGCAGATCGTTGATGAGCATCGTCAAATGCTCGCTATTTTTCGCCGCGATATCGATCAGTTCTTGAAGCTTCGGGGGAACCTGTCCAACCGCCCCGCTGGCGATCAAACGCAGCGCGCCGTGGATCGAAGTGAGCGGCGTGCGGAGCTCGTGACTGGCGGTCGACACGAACTCGCTCTTCAACCGATTCAATTCTCCGTTCCTCGTGACGTCCGTCGTCGTCCCGCGATAGCCGCGAAACTGCCCGGCGGCATCGAAATAGGGATTGCCGCTGACGCTGCACGCCATGGTGCTGCCGTCCGGACGCCGGCCGATATATCGAAAATCCCGGAAGGACCTTCGGTTTTTCAGGTCATCGATATGATGCTGCCACGCCTCGCCGGCGATATCGTCAACGGACAGGTCCTGCCTGGATTTACCAATAATCTCCGCGCCGTCGATCCCGGTGAGTTCGGTATAGCGGCTCGAGATATAGGTAAATCGAAGGTTCTCGTCCAATTCCCACAACCAGTCGGATGCGATTTCGGCATATTCGCGGAACCGGCTTTCGCTCTCCGCCAAGGCCTGGCTGACGCTTACCTGTTCGCTCAGGTCGACACTGACCGAAACCACGCCGGTAATTTCTCCTTCGGCATTGTGGATGGGGAATTTGTTGATCGACAGATAGTGATCCTGCCCGTCGGCAAGCTGGCGGACGATTTCGCGCCCGATCGTCTTACCCGTCTGAATGACGTGCTTCTCTTGCTCGTCGATCACATCGGAGTCGCTTGCGATCACTCCGAAAAGACCGATATTGACCTTGCCGACAGCTTCCTCGGCAGTCACGCCGTACCATTCGCGAAAGGTCTTGTTGAGCAGCGCATTGCGCCCTTCCAAATCCTTCACGAGGACCGCGACCGGCAGATTGTCGATAACCGATAGAAGCAGGACTTCGTTATTCTCCCGTTCGAGTTCGGCCGTCTTGCGTTCGGTTATGTCGGAGGTAACACCGCAATAACCCGTGAAATTGCCCGCATCGTCGAATTGCGGCTCACCGCTGACGCTGAGCCAGAATCGCGGATTGACCGTGGAGCGCCGCTCGACGCGCCGATAGGGTTCCCGTGCCAAGAGCGCCGCCATCTCTTCCGAGAGGTCGCCCATGTCATGGGAGTCATGGCGTATCTCGCCCAGCGTCTTGCCAATGAGATCGTCCTGCGTGATCCCGAGTTCGACGACGTTGCGCGACATGAAGGTGAACCTAAGATCGGCGTCCGTTTCCCAATACCAATCCGTAGCGATCTCCGCGAATTTGCGGAACCGTTCTTCGCTTTTCCTCAGCGCGCGCAAGGGGTCAATGGCCTCACGCCGGTCGTCCGTGGCGCTGGTCGTCGCCGATGTTTTCTGAACTTCTGCCGTCACGATCGGGTCCCGAATTTTGGAACGAAGATAATCCCTATTCTCGGTTAATCAATTGCTAAGCCTGATGTCCGCCACGGGGCGGCGGCGCCAGATCGCGGGGGATCGGCCGTTTTAGGGGGGGCCGCGTCCGCGGCGGTTAGCGCCGCCCCTCACTCCACCGTCCGATAGAATGCCCGTTTCGCACGCACCGGGTCGAGCAGGGACCAATCGCCCTGTTCGACCTCGTAGCCCAACGGGTGCGGCGGGCGGGGGTCGAGGCCGAGGGAGGTCATAACCCGATCGTCGCGGTAATAGCCCTGCACCACCAGGTTGGCGACCAGGTTGGCATGGCCCTTGTACGTCTCGCGGAAGGTTGCGGTCACGTCGTTCCGCTGGCTGTCGGTCAAGCCCGCATAGGCCGCGCCATGCGCATCCCGCGCCAGCGCATCCAATGCCGCCAGGGCAGCCGTGAGCTGTTCCGGGCGGCGGCTGGCGTCGGCGAGGATGTTGTCGACGATCGCCGGATCGTCCGCGCCGGGGACGCCGTATTCGTCGCTCGCCGGGACGATCATCGCGGCCAGTGCGGCCAACGCGCGCCGCTCGTCGTCGCTGAAGGAATGTCCTGTTTGGTCACTCATATCGTCTCTCCCCTCAATCGAACAAATTGGCCAGGCGGCTCTTCATCTGATCCGCGACGTACAGCGCCAGGGCCTGGATCGTGCTGGTCGGGTTCACGCCGGCGCTGGTGACGAAGATGCTGCCGTCGACGATGAACAGGTTGCGCACGTCGTGGCTGCGTCCCCACTCGTTGACGACCGAACGTTCGGGATCGGCGCCCATGCGCGCCGTGCCCAACAGATGCCAGCCGCCGAAGCGGATCGGCGATTCCGACATGATGTCGTTGGCGCCAGATGCCTCCAGGATGTCGCTCGCCCGCGCCACCGCGTGGTCCAGCATCCGGCGGCTGTTGTCGCTCAAGGTGTAGCTGATCTTCGGCGCCGGGATGCCGTCGCCGTCCTTCAGCTCCGGGTCGAGCGTGACCGTGTTGTGTTCCTCCGGCAGGTCCTCGCAGACCGCGACCATGCCGGCGACGTGCCCGAACATGCGGCGGAATTCTTTATGGTGGTCGGCGCCCCAGGGGATCTTGCCGTGCCGCATGCCGGTCTGCGCGGTGCGCACCGGCGGCATGCCGCGGCTGATCTCGAAGGTGTAGCCGCGGACGTAATCGCGGTCCGCGCCGGTCTCGTAGAATTGCTGACTGCGGATCGCCTTGGTTGGTCCGGCGTGGCCGTCGGTCTCTTCGTCGAACACGCCCTGTATCCAGGCATAGGGGTGGAACATGAAGTTCTTGCCGACCAGTCCGCTGCCGTTCGCCAGACCGTCGGGGAATTGCGGCGAGGTGGAGTTGAGCAGCAAGCGCGGCGTGCCGACCCCGTTGCAGGCCATGACAACGACATGCGCCTTGATCTCCTGCTCGTCGCCGTTGCCGTCGTAATAGATCGCGCCCGTGGCCAAGCCGTCCTCGCCGACGGTGATCTCGCGCACCCGGCATCGCGTGCGCAGCTCGACCCCGGCGCGCAGCGCGTGCGGCCAGTAGGTCACGTCGGTGCTGCCCTTCGCGCCCTGCGCGCAGCCGCTGCCGCAGGCGCCGAGATTGATGCACTGCGCGCGGCCGTCATAGTCCTCGGTGATGATCGCGGTGTCCGACGGCCACCAGGCCCAGCCGAGCTTGTTCAGCCCCTTGGCCAGGATCTGCCCCGACTTGCCGAGCGGCAGCGGCGGCAGCCGGTGCGCGTTGTCGCGCGGATAGGCCGGGTCGCCCTGCAACCCGGCGACGCCGGTCATGCGGTCGTTTTCGCCGTAGAAGGGCGCGAGCGTCTCGTAGTCGATCGGCCAGTCGTCGCCGACGCCGTCCAGGCTCTTGACCCGGAAGTCGGACGGATGAAAGCGCGGAAAATGCCCGGCGAACAGCACCGTGCCGCCGCCGACCCCGTTGAAATTGGCGACCTTTATCGGCGAGTCGTCCTCGTTGATCGGGTAGTCCGACGGCAGGCCGCGCAGATTGGGGTTGATCATCATGTCGCCCTGCGCGCGGGCCTCCCAGTCGCGTCCGGTGCTGGGATATTGCAGCGGGTTCATCAATCCGCCCTGCTCGAGGCAGACGATATGCATCTTCGTCTCCGCCAGGCTCCACGCCATGGCCGCGCCGGACGCGCCGGCGCCGATGATCAGGACGTCAACGGGATCGTCGGACATGGGTGCTGCTCCTGTGGGGTCGTTACCTTGCGACAACGTTAGCATTTCGGAGCCGGCCGCCGCATCCCCGCCCCTATTGCCGGCCGCGAAAAAATTCTACGCTGCCTTCAGGTAAGGAATGGCGAGGCAGGCATGAGCGACTGGAGCGACGTGACGCGGCCGATCCCGGTCCCCGATCAATGGACCCAACCCTTCTGGGACGCGGCGAAGCGCGAGGTGCTGGAGCTGCAGCGCTGCCAGAGCTGCGGTCATTTCCAGCATCCGCCCTACCCGACCTGCCTGAATTGCATGAGCATCGACCTGAAGTTCGAGCCGGTCGGCGGCGCGGGCACGATCTACGCCTACACCTTCATGTATCACACTGGCGACAAGCGCTTCGCGTCGGCCGTGCCCTACGCCAGCATCGTGGTCGAGCTGGACGATGCGCCGGGCGCACTGATGGCGGCCAACCTGCTCGGCGTGCCGCATACCGAGGCCAAGGTTGGGCGGCGCGTCGAAATGGTGTTCGAGCCGCAAAACGACGAGATCACCCTGCCGCAGTTCAAGCTGGCAGAGGGGGAGGTTTAGCGCCATGTGGGACAACCGATGCAAGATCGCGGTCAGCGGCGTGGGCTATTCCAAGGTCTCGCGCTCGGCCGACATCCCCCTGGCGGCGCACGCGCTGGAAGCGGTAAAGGACGCGGTCGCGGATTCGGGGTTGGAAATGTCCGACATCGACGGGCTGTCGACCTATCCCGAACTGCCGGCGACCGGCCATGCGGAAGTCGATGGTATTTCCGTCGTCTCGGTCAACTGCATGATGGCGATGCTGAAACTACCCGACCTAAGCTGGCACATGCAGGTCGGTTCGGTGAATATCGGCGGCGCGGTGCAGCAGGCGGTCAACGCGCTGCTCGCGGGCGTGTGCAAATACGCCGTCGTCTGGCGGGCGATGCACAATCCCAAGGGGACCTACCAGAACCTGCCGAAGGGCACGGCGGCGGGCGCGACGCAGTTCACCGGCCCCTACGGCTTCGGCGGGCCGGGTCAGGGCATGGCCGTCGCCTATACGCGCTGGCTCGAACGCAACAACCAGGACCGCGAGAAGATGGCCACCCTGGCCGTCACCCAGCGCCGCCACACACAGCACAACCCGCACGCCTATTTCCACGGCACGGAGCTGACCCGCGAGGACTATCTCAACTCGCGCATGGTCGCCTACCCGTTCTGCCTGTTCGACTGCGACATCCCGGTGCAGGGCGCCGTCGCCATCGTGCTAACCACCGCGGACCGCGCCCGGGACCTGAAACCGCAGCCGGCCTATATCGCGGGCTACGGGCAGCGGCTGCATTTCGAGGTAGCCGGCCGCATCGGCAGTCTCAGCGACTACATGCTGGGCGGCAGCAGCTCGTCGAAGCTGACCTGGGAGCGCTCCGGCTTCGCGCCGAAGGATGTCGACGTCGCGCAGATATACGACGGTTTCTCCGCCTCGGTGATCTACGGTCTCGAATCATACGGCTTCTGCGGCGAGGGCGAGGCGCTCGACTTCATCCAGGACGGCCGCATGGAACTCGACGGCGAACTGCCTCTGAACACCTTCGGCGGCAGCCTCGGCACCGGCCGCATCCACGGGCTGTGGCACATCATCGAAGGCGCGCTGCAGGCCTCCGGCCGCGCCGGCAGCCGGCAGGTCAAGGACGCCAACGTCTCCTTCGTCGGCGCCAGCGCCCCGCTCGTCACCGGCACGACGTTTATATTCGTACGGGAGCCGTATTAGGTGCGAGTACCGTCCGCCCGCGCCATAAACGGATTATTAACCGCAAATTGATTTAATAGAGGGCAATAACCACACTTAATTGAGGCGGCTCGTCACGATGCGCCCACAAGAGATTTTCGACGCGATCAAACAGCACCGCACGTGGCTCGCCAACAAGGGCGGCAAGCGCGCCGACCTGTCCCTGCTGAGCCTGCAAAACGCTCCGCTGCAGGGCCAGATTTTGCGGCGGGCGAAATGCACCGGAACGGATTTCACGCGCGCCAAGCTGCAGGATGTCGATTTCAGCGAATGCGACCTGTTCGGCGCCAATTTTCATCTCGCCAAGCTAACGGGGGCGAACTTGACAGGCGCCGACCTGCGCGGCACCAAAATGCGCTCGACCAACCTGAAGCGCGCCAACCTGTCGGGCGCGGATATGCGCGAAGGCATGCTGATGAAGGCGAACGGTCCCGACGGCGGCGAGATCGTCGTCAGCGACCTGACCGCCTGCGCGCTGGACGGCGCCAACCTCAGCGGCACCAACCTCCGCAAGGCGAAGATGGACCGCTGCACTGCGACAAACGCCAAAATGGTCGGCGCCATGCTGGAAGGCGTCCAACTTCGGGACGCGACCCTCAACGGGGCGGATCTGAGCGGCGCCAATCTCTCCGGCGTCAATCTCGCCGGAACGAAACTGGTTGGCTGCAACCTTACGGGCGCGAACTTGAAGGACGCGATCATAGAGGGGGCCGATCTCGACGGGGCCGACCTGACCGGCGCCTTCACCGACGGCGTATCCTTCGAGCACGTCAATATCGGCGACGCGGTGATCCCGGAGCCGGACCCGAACGAGACGAAGATGTACGCCGAAAAAATCCGCTCGCACCAGGAATGGGTCAAGAGCCAGGGTAAGACGGGCAAGCCCGCGGATCTGCACGACGCCGACTTGCGGCAGCTTGACCTGTCGGGGCAGATCCTGAGCGGCGTCAATCTGAAGGGCGCCAATCTGAGCGGCGTCTCCCTGTGCGGCACGCAGCTCAGCCTGTCCGACCTGTCGGGCGCCGACCTGAGCGGCGCCAACCTGGCGAAGGCTGACCTGAGCGGCACCAACCTGTCCGGCGCCAACATGGTTTACGCGACCCTGACCGACGCCAACCTGACGCCGATCGGCCTCAAGACCGGCAAGGGCGAGGACACAGCGCGGAGCATGCCGACCAACCTGTCGTCCTGCGACATCCGCTTCGCCGACCTGACCGGCGCCGACCTCACCGGCGCCAATCTGAGCAAAGCCGATTTGCGCTCGGTCAACCGTACGAAAACGATCTTCAAGGGCGCCAAGCTGGATGGGGTGATGGTGACGCGCTAAGCGCGGCGGTATCGCCACTCGACGCTATCGCGAATCCATTCAGCCGTAGTACATTTATCCTGGCGGATGCGCATCTGCTTAAAGCCGCGTCAGATCGGATGGGCACGTGCCCCATCGCTACAGCCACCCTGGGAGCAGACGTCAATTTTTATTGCGATCTGATCACCATAAACTGCCGCAAAGTGGTAGCCGACCTTGCCTTGATCGGCACCGACTAAGAGGAAGAGGCGCTCAACTATTTCGGCGGCGGCCGTTAGCTGCCTGCCCTCAGCGCGATCAATCCGAACGCCATTCTCGTCTACGCCAGCGAGAAAACTGGCGGCATGACCGACTCGTCGAACACGGGCCGATTTTCCACACGCGGGCGGTGGTCCTGGAAGCGGGCCTTGAGGGCCGCGACTGGCTCTGCGACGGCCACGCGACCATCGCCGACATAGCCGTGGCGTCTCCTATGCACCTGCACGGCGTGCAGAAACTGCCGCTTGAGAACTACCCGAACATCCGGGGATGGATGGAACGGGTCGAAGCCCTGCCCTGCTGGCAGAAATCCGATCCGGTCCCGCACATCCCGCCGGAACTGCTGGCGAAATTGGCGTAAACCTCGATTAACCCGTGGCCTATTTACGGTTAACCAAGGCCGAAGACGCCCTTCGGTCGCGGGCGTGAGGAATCCGGCCCGCATCCAGGCTCGACAGGCTAAAGCACTTGCGATAGACCTTGCGGCACCGCCACCGGGCGTATTCGAGCACAGCGTTTCAACCTAACAGTCGGAGGTCAATTCCGTGAGCGCAGGGGCAGTCACATTGCTGGTCGTCATTGTCTTGGCCATCATCCTGTTGGTGTATTTATTTAATATTTACAATAACCTAGTGAAACTTCGAAACCGCTTTAAAAACGCGATTTCGCAAATCGACGTACAACTCCAGCGCCGGTACGATCTCATTCCGAATCTCGTGGAAACGGTGAAAGGATATATGGAACACGAGCGAGAGACGCTGGAGGCGGTAATCGAAGCGCGAAACCAGGCGAAGGCCGCGATGCAGCAATTGGAAGCCAATCCCGGCGACATTGCAGCGACGCAGGGCCTGATTGGGGCCGAGGGAGTCCTTACCGGCACACTCGGCCGACTGTTTGCGCTGGCGGAGGCCTACCCGGACCTGAAGGCCAACGAGAACATGATGCAACTGTCCGAAGAACTGTCATCGACGGAAAACAAGGTCGCCTTCGCCCGCCAAGCCTATAACGACGCAGTCATGCACTACAACACGGCCCGCGAGAGCTTTCCCGATATGTTCATCGCAAATGCTTTCGCCTTTCGGGAAGCGGCGCTTCTAGAGCTGGAGAATGCCGAGGCACGGCAGGCGCCAAAGGTTTCCTTTACCTAATCCTTCATGGATTTCTTCGCGCACCAAGAGGCCGCGCACCGCCGGACCGCCCTGCTAATACTTTATTTTGCGCTCGCCGTGGTCTTGATCGTCGCCGCCATCTACACGGCGGCAGCGTTCATTTTCGTCTACGACCCAAACGATATGCGCGGTAGCCGAAGCATCTTCGGCATGCTCTGGAATCCGCAACTGTTCGCTGTCGTCTCTATCGCCACGCTTGTCGTCATTGCTGCCGGCAGCCTTTACAAGATCGCCGTGTTAAGACGAGGCGGCGAAGCGGTCGCGGAGGCGCTGGGCGCGACGCTGGTCGATCCAAGCACCCGAAATCCGAATGAACGTCAACTGCTGAACGTCGTGGCGGAAATGTCGATCGCCTCGGGCACGACCGTACCAGCGGTTTACGTGCTGCGAGACGAAGCGGGCATCAATGCGTTTGCCGCTGGATATTCCACCGATGACGCTATCGTCGCCGTGACCCGCGGAGCGCTGGAAACACTCTCCAGAGCCGGTCTGCAGGGCGTCATCGCGCACGAGTTCAGCCATATCCTGAAAGGCGATATGCGGCTCAACCTACGGCTGATGGGTGTCTTGCACGGGATTCTGCTTATTGGTCAGTTGGGCAGATTCGTCCTTCGCGGCGCGCGTCATTCGTACAGGCGGCCGCGAAAGTCGGACAAGGGCACTGGCGGCGTCATGCTGTTCGCCCTCGCTCTCTTGATCGTCGGATATATCGGTCTGTTCTTTGGGAATCTGATCAAGGCCGCCGTGTCCCGCCAACGGGAGTTCCTTGCCGATGCCGCTGCCGTACAGTTCACGCGGAATCCCGACGGCCTTACCGGGGCGCTCAAGAAAATCGGCGGATTGCGCGCGGGATCGACGCTCAACGCACCGGGAGCGGATATGGCCGGTCACCTCTATTTTGCCGATGGGCTAGCGGTCGCTGCCGCATCGCTTTACGCCACGCATCCGCCCTTGGATGAACGCATTCGGCGCATCGATCCATCTTGGGATGGTGCGTTCCCCTATGTACCCGCCAAGCCTTCGGAAGTGGCACAGGATATTGCCGGCGCCGCTCCGGCTGCAAAGAACGTGACGCCGGATTCGGCGTGGCAGGGCCCTTGGGGAACCAGTACCCACATCCCAATCACGCCTGCTCGGTCGGTCGCCCGGGCCGGGACGCTGGATCCTGAGCATCTGACCTTAGCCGAAGCCCTTGTCGCGGGCCTACCGGCTGCGATCTCGGCGGCAGCGGAGGAACCATATGGGGCCAGAGCCTTGGCGCACGCCCTGCTTATCAACCCAGACGAAACGGTGCGGCAGAACCAAATCGCCCTTTTACGGCAGCACGCCGATCCCGGCGTTTTCAATGAATTTCAAAAGATCGACGGTGCCGTCGCGGACCTGCCGCGCGGGGTCCGCCTGCCGGTCATGACGATGTGCCTGCAGGCGCTACGCCGACTGTCAAACGCGCAGTACGAGGATTTTCAGAACAATCTGAACCGGCTTATCGGGGCCGACGATGAAACATCGCCCTTCGAACTTGCCCTTATGCGCATGCTACGACGGCATTTGGCGCAACATTTTGCCGACGCCGAGCCCGTCGTGGCGCACCGCCAAAACCTCGAGCGGCTGGAGAACGAGTGTTGCGAACTGCTCTCCGCGCTCGCAAACCTCGGCCAGGACGATCCGAACGCGCGCGCAGCCGCTTTCGAGGCCGGCATTTCGGAACTCAGACTGAAGCGCAGGCCAATGTTGCCTCGGTCCGGCGCAACGGAATTTTCAGCGGTGGAAGCCGTTCTGGATAAACTTGTTCAGTTGAAACCGTCGCACAAGCGAAGGCTGGTCGCCGCATGCACGTCGGCAATTATCCGGGATGGTAAGATCACCGCAGAGGAAGGAGAAGTGCTGCGGGTGATCTCGGATTCGCTGGAAGTCCCTATGCCCCCGTTTGTGGGCAGCGAAACGGATATTGTGGTGTAAGCGATAGTTCCAAGCAAGAGACCGGACGGGAACCCGGCTTATGCCATCACGTCGTCGCGGCAGTGAATCTCGAAAACGACGAGATGTTCGGGCGTGACGGTGCCGGCGTCGCAAAGCGCCATCGGGTCGGTCGCGACCGGCTCGTCGGCGATGTTGCGCCAGAGATTGATGATCGCGAAGCGGCCGCCGGCCAGGACGCGTTCGACCGCTTCCGCGTCGAGCAGCGATTCTCCCTCGGGCAGCATCGCGCGCAGCGTATCGTTCAAGCCCGGCGGGTTCGTCAGGTCGCGCGGCCTTTGCGGCGCGCCGGTCGACCAGATCGAGACCCTCCCTGCCGGAATCGCTTCCGCTCCGGTCTCGGCGCGTCAGGACCTTCCCATTGCGAAAAAGCGAATGCGCCACGGACGGCGCCATATATTTGAAGGATCCCGTCCGGACCGTCTCGCCCGTTGCGTTCGATGCCAAACCCGTCCCCTTCACTCGTACGCGGCCACGGCCTGCGATCGGGTCGATGCCGACCATATAGGCGATATCTCTACCTGATTGGCAGCGCGAGCATAACGCACCACTAGCCGTCGAACCCGACATAGCGAACGAAATCGTCGTTGGCCTCGCGGTCGGACTTGACGGTGTTCGCGGAGAAATCGTCGTCCGGGTACCCCATGGCGATGCAGGTCATGATGACCTCGTTCTCCGGTATCCGGGCAACCTCTCGCACGATGTCGGATCGCGTGATGCCCTGCCCGTTGATGACGGTACCGAGGCCCCGGTCCCACGCGGCCAACACGATGCCATAGGACAACGCGCCGAGATCGAAATGGCTGATCGCGCCCGGATCGAGAGAGCGGTCGTAGGTCAGCACCATCGATACCGGCGCATCGAACTGCCGGAAGCCCCGCATGATCCAGTCCTGCCGCCTTTCCTTGTCCTCGCGGGCTATGCCCATTGCGGCGAACAGTTTCTTGGCGATATCGACCTGCCGGCGCCGATGTTCGCCCTCATAGGGACCGTTCGTAACGATGTCGCGCTTCGGCTCCGCGCCCGAGAGCATCTTTTCTGTATTGAGCCTGCGTACCCGGTCGAGCGGCTCGCCGGTCAGGACGTGCACATGCCAGGGCTGGGTGTTCATGGAGGATGGCGCGCCTTTGGCGACCGCGATGATCTCTTCGATCACCCTGCGCGGCACCGTATCGCTCTTGTAACCACGGACGCTCTTGCGCGTCCGGACGAGTTCTTCGAATTCCATTTGTACCTACTCTCTCTTACGCGCAATCCGCAGCGAACTCCGAGGCGAAGCTTGGCGCTTTCTTGGCGATATGTCGTGACCGCTTTCAATGCGACCGTCGGCCAGGATTGTATGGGCGGTTCGCCGAGGAGTCCATTGAACGCAAGCGTACGGATCGCGTTACGAAAGGCGGTGACCGGCCCGAGCGGATTTTGCGTCGGCCACGCGATAAACATTCGCGTTACCCGGTCGAGATACGCCCTTTTTCGCGCGCGGCGAAATTGGTCATCGGGCGAAGTGCCTTACCCTAACGGCAGTCTCAATGGCAGAATGTCGTGGGATAGTCCATTCTACCGGGAAACTACGCCGCCGAATGAGACTCGAGGGCCATCTCCATATCTTTGAACGTGAAGGGTTTTTGCAGGAAGTAATTGACGCCGATCTTCCTCGCAGCCAGCCCGGACTTTTCCGCCGGCATGCTGTCCCAACCGCCCGACATCGCGATGATCTGCGTATCGGGAAAAACATCTCTGATTTTCTTGATACCCTCGATGCCGCCCATGCCGGACGTGAAAATATCGGCCACGAAAAGATCTATAAGATTGGGGTTAAAGAATTCCGTTGCGGATTCATAATCAAAGCAGACGAAGGTGTTGTAACCCAATCGCAACAACATCTTGTTCACTAAGTCACCCATGGCTCGATCGTCTTCGATGATAATCGCTGTGCGTGATTTTTTTATCTGTCGTGCCATGCAATTGGCCCCGCTAACGAATGACGAAGATTGGAATACAGCTTCGTGCCGTCTGTCCGCAAACACCCCAACGCCTGCTACAAATAAATCCTAACAGCGTAAATTTTAGGTTAATCGGCGAACCACTTGCAGCGCCCATAGGCTGCCTCTTAATGGAAATCTTAACCCGATCTAAACCCTATGTTGTCTGAATCATCGGATGGAACGCTCGCAGCTGCGCAACATAATCGATTCCGGTCGCGCGATCGCCATGGATTGCCACGCGATCAGCAGTGCCGTTCCGGACGACGACCCCATCGGTAAGATATTCCAGACGCGGCTCTTGAATAATTCCGTTCTCATGAAGCGCTACGCGCCGGCGCCGGAAAAAGCGCAGCAAGCGGTGAAAGTCTCGACCGTCGTCTATTTTCCCTACGACCTGGACAATGTGTATGACGGCGGCGAATCGCTCGATTTCAACGGCGACGACTTCCACAAGACGTTGTCGCTCAAGATCGCGAAGGGCAACGCATCGGCCGACCTGGAAGAGCGGTTAAACGCCGATATGGAAGCGCTGAACCTGCTCAACGACATGCACAGCCTCGATCCCTTCATGCTCAAATGCAAGGCCGAGCAGCGGGAGGTCGACGCCGGGATCCACGATGCCTATTTCGCGATCTCGCCCGCGGAATGGGACAAGATCAGAATCCCGATACGCGACAAGATCCAGACACTCGTTTCCAAAGCGCTTGGTACCTTAGGCGCGGACGAGCAAAACCAAGTGCGCCAAAATTACGTTGAAAAATTCCTGCAAAAGATTTGGGAAGCAAAAGACGTCCAGGGGATCGAACCGTTCATAAATGCGATGCAGCTCGAAGCGGAAAGGGCGCCCGGAATATTTTTCGCGTGGAAAGCCGTTTGCTACTACCAAGTCCAGTTCATGGAGCTTCTACAAGCCCTGAAAGTCATGTTTCAATGGATCGGACACAATCAGCACTGCTTCCCCATCGACCATATCAGTCTCAAAGCGGAGGATTGCCGGCAAATCGGGGATAAACGCGACCTGCTGCGACAGAAGATGCGGGAAAGCTATATCACCGCGAACAAGGTCCTGCGCCAATACGAGTATAGCTACAATCAGTTCGTGAATGAAGACCGTCCGCAGACCTTCATGAGCTTCCTGGAAAATGCGGAGAACTCGTACCTGCTGCTGGCGAGCCACGTGTCGACCGCGACGCACGGCACCAACCTCTGGAAATATTACGTCGAGCAGTACGGCCCGGAAATGCGCCACGCCCAGTTTTCCGAGCTCTTCGACGGCTTGAACATGCTCTTCGACGTCGAATTGACGTCGGCAAAAGCAAACGAACTCGTCTGGGCCTGAAAACGCGAACTTGCCCCTACTCCGCCGCGGCGCTCGCGCCACCGGCGCGCGGGTGCAGCATCATCGCCGTCACGTCGCGCAAGTTTTCCACCGTCTCCAGGTTTTGCAGCCGCTCGAACAACGGCCGGATGGCGTGCTCATCAAGGCTGCATCGGGCGCAGTCCTCGAACTTTTCCCAAAGCTCCGCCTCGGACATGGGGTTCTTCAATCCGCGGCCCATATCGACGTCGTTGAGGTTCGAGAGCGTCCGGCCGTCCGTCAGGGTCACGACGACTTCCGCTGCGAACTCCGACACCGGTTCGGGATGCGCCCGGGCGTCGACTTTTTGCAGCAGATCGCGCACCGGCCGCTGCTCGAAGGCCTCGCGTTCGAAATCCGCCAGCCGGATGCGGCCGTCCAGTAGCGCGCGGGCGACGACGTATTGCTGGCTGAACTTGCATTGCAGCGGCGTCCGGGGATCGGGGTTGTCGGTATGCGGCAGGCGCTGGGGATGGACCAGGACGTCGATAGACCGGATCTGATCCACATCGATGTCGTTCGCGGCGCGAATGCTGAGCATGGCTTCGATCGACGCATGGGTGGAGCCGCAGCAGGGGTGCTTCTTCAAACCGACCCCGACGCCGACCAGGTCGAACGGATCGCCCCAATCCGCGAGCATCCGCTCGGTATCGTATGTGCCGGGACCGTTGAAGACCTCGAGGAAGCCCTGCCTGTGCTCGAAAGCGTTCCCGTTCGCGGTGAAGCCCTCCTGCGCCAGCAGGGTGGCGTACAGCCCGTTGCGGTTGCCCTGACCGACGTGCAGCGGCTTGGTCATCGACCCGAAATTAGCCTTCAGGCCCGACGCGAACGACGCGGCGATGGCGAGCGCCGTCGCCGTCTGATCCACCGTCAGGTCTAGCAGCCGGGCGGCGGCCGCGACGGTGCCGAAAATGCCGATAGTCGCGGTCGGGTGCCAGCCCTTGTCGTAGTGATGCGGATGGACGCCGTGCGAAATCCGCGTGATCGTCTCGTTGCCGACGACATAGGCGAGCAGCGCGTCCTTGCCGCCAAATTCGCGGATGTCGCCCAGCGCGAAGATGACCGGCATCATCATCACCGTCGGGTGGCCGCCCATGCTGGCGCTCATATCGTCGAAATCGAGCGCGTGCGAGGCGACTCCGTTGAACATCACCGCGTCCAGCGGGTTGGTGCGGTAGCCGCGCCCGAACACCGCGCAAGGCCCTTCCGCCCCGGCAAAGCCCGGCATGCGCTCGACGATCCGCGCCATCTCCTGCGCCGCGCCCAGAAAAGTGCAGCCGACCGCGTCCAGCATGGCCGTGCGCGCCAGCGGGATCGCATCGGCGGGCAGATCGTCGAAATGGATGGCGTGAATACGTTCGGCCAATTCGTGCGCAATGGTCATCGGTGCCTCGCATCAACTTCGTTGCGATTTAACCACTACCGACTGACGTCGGTAGAATGAGGCGTATGCTTCTCGATG
>CAYLTU010000021.1:31984-34023 GCA_964386465.1 uncultured Rhodospirillaceae bacterium | reverse complement strand
TAATCATTTCGTCGTTAAAGTGTTGTATGTTGTGGCGTACGTCACATATTTTTCCACTCACTTGGATTATTATTCGGCCTGTAAGTAAAATTTGACGTCGGATACTTCGTTTGCGACGTCTTCCGGTTGGGATTAACAGCGTTAAGGGTCTATATTTCAGTCGAACTCTGCACAGCGGTACAGGGGTGACCAGCATGTCGGAGGCCTACGTTCTTTAATCTTCTTTTCATATGAAACAGCTATCGGTTCGGGCTGATCGCCGCATTACGGAAGGAATGACACGTGTTCAAAACGCGTAACTTTTGGAATCAAGTTGCAAGCTTCACCGGCTTCGCCGCCATCATGCTATTAGCATTCGATGCACATGCCTATGTCGGTCCAGGGGCCGGCCTTACGGTCATCGGCAGTGTCCTGGCTGTCGGGGCCGCCATCGTGCTGGCGATTGTCGGTTTCGTCTGGTATCCGGTACGCCGCATGATGCGCGCCCGCAAGGCCGCGAAGGGCGATGCCGTTCAGGCCGAAGACGAGGCGCCAAAGCAAGGATGACCTATGCGTTCCTGATTGCATCGGTCTTCCTTTTCATGCTCGCCATCAAGGTTTTCCGTATCGTACCGGAAGTGCAGGAAATAATCGGCGCGAGCCGGTCAGCGGTCGCGGTCATGCGCTCGCAGGACCTGGCGGAAGAGGAAAAGGAAGAGCAGGTCCAGAAGGCGGCGATCAAGATGTTCGCGTCGAGTTTTTTCATCGTGATCCGGATCGCCGCGACCGTCGCCGTTCCGGTCGTATTCGTCGCCGTTCCGACCTATTTCGGGCTGTTTACCGGCGAAGAAGTCTATGCGGCGGCAAGCAACTGGATCTTCATTATCGTCTCTTCGGTCGTCATGATCGGACTGTTTTTCGTGCTCAAATAATGCGTATGCGCCGCGCCATCGTCTCTCCGGCGTCAGCCGGTTTCGATGACCGTTAAGGACCGGAAGGCCTGACAATCTATGGACCGACTTTTCAAGGCAGCGTTTATCCTCTCCTTGTGCATGGTGTCGTTCGGCTATGGCGCGGCGATGGTCTTTTTCGAATGGCCGCCCTACCACTTCCTGCGGGGCCAGGCGCGGGATCTCGTCATCCTGTATCAGCAGCGTGAATCCTATCTGGGCATCGACCCGGTGCGCTGGCTGAGACCCGCCCATCACGAAGGCAATGGCGTAACGACAAAAGTCGAAGATCGCGTTCAGCCCGGAATCACCTTCGTGACGGGCTTCTTCGACAGCGCGGTATCCGCGCAATTGATCGATTTCGACGGCAAGGTCATTCATCGCTGGATCGACACGAAGTCCTGGGATACCGCGGAAATTCACGGCGCCGTCCCGCTTCCGGACGGCTCGGTCGTCATCGTCCGGTCCGGCAATGGCCTGCGCCGGCTCGACAAATGCGGCGCGGAAATGTGGAAACTCGACTATCACGCCCATCATTCCGCCTTTCTATCGGAAGACGGAACGCTTTGGGTTTCCGGCAAGCGCAAGCTGAAAAAGGGCGACCCGCGGCTGAAGGACCTCTACGGGATCAAAGCACCGTTCACCGAGGACACGGCGATCCAGGTTTCCCTCGATGGCAAATTGCTGCAAGAGTTCTCGTTGGTCAAAATGCTCTTCGACGCGGGTATGGAAGGAATGCTTTTCGCGTCCGGCGAAGACCTGCCGGGCAAGACATTCCTCGACGACATGACCCACCTCAACGACGTCGAGATACTTCAAAAGAAGGATGCGGGCGCCTTTCCGATGTTCGAAGCGGGCGACGCGATCGTCTCATTGCGGAACATCAATCTGCTTTTCGTTTTCGACCCGAAGACCCGGAATGTGAAGTGGACGCAAACCGGGCCCTGGCTGCGGCAGCACGATCCGGATTTCCGTTCGGACGGCAAGATCACGCTCTACAACAACCGCCGCGACGGCACCAGCCGCGGCCTCCGGTTCGGCGGCTCGAATATCCAGGAGATCGACCCGCTGTCGCGGCGCGTAAACATCCTTTATGAAGGCACGAAGGAC